>CAZTJJ010000004.1:0-59823 GCA_964614065.1 uncultured Thermotogae bacterium | reverse complement strand
ATAACTTTCGGATATGATAAGTAATCTTCATCTACGTTAAGCTAAGTTGAACGTTTGATGGTGGTTATCTTTGTTGAGCTTAGGTTTAATTTCCTGATTCCTTGTGGTTTATTGGGACCCCCGCCGATAAAAAATGCGTCATCGTTTTGTGCATTGACTGAAGAAATAACTGTGTAAGGTGTTTCAAGTTTCATTAGCTCGGACCTTTGGATATCTACTTCTCCAAGAAACCATCGCCCGTTTTCAGTGTAGGCACATATCAGAGTGTCGGGGGAAGTAAAATCGTATGTAGATACGGAAAATACCCATTGTGGAACCCCAAATTCTGCGTTCTTATCTGTTACTTGTTTGGTATTACCGTGAGTCCACCTGTAGATGTTCCACCACCCAGTTCTGTCCGAAATATAATACAACCCCCCGTCCGGACCCCAGCTTGGTTGAGTTACTGATTCTGACTTCCCCGCTGAAATGACATGTTCTTCTCCGATAGTTCCGTTTCTAGTATAGTTCCCGACGTGTAGTTCAGTACTGTCCCAGGGCATATTTGGGTGGTCCCAGGTTAGCCAAGTGATTTTTTCTCCGTCCCTGTTTAGCCTGGGTGTAGAATAGAAATCGTGACCTCGTGCTAAAACCTGGGCATCATCAGAGTCGTTAATAGAGATGCAAATAAGGCTGTTTTCCACTTTTTTTTCGTTTGTGTGATCTTCACAGACCGCGATCAGCCGATCGTTAGCAGTGTCATAAGTAAAATCAGCATATCGAAGTTCATTCTTTGGAGTAATCGGAGTAGGTTCTTTGCCCGCTGATGTTTTATATATGCGTTGGTCAGAAAAGTTGGTAAAGTATACGGTACTGCGGTGTACAAAGTAAGATCCTCCGCCATATTCGTGAACCCGACTTCTGGCATTATACTCTCTAGGTATAAGGTCTTTGACTCCTCCCTGGGCGTCCATTCTAACTACTACGTTGCGCCCTTCTTCGCTTGGTCTTGACTCAATCCAGTAAATACAGTCGCCCTCCACCTTGATCTCGCTTAATCTAATTGTTCCAGAGGCCACTTTGCTTGCTGTTATTGGTGACCGCCAGGACCCGTATGGTCGTATTTGTTTCATCTTACCCCTCGCTTAAGAATCAATTGAGTTTCTTCAATAACTGATTTTAGGAGCTAGAATTTCCCAGCACAATGTTTTGCTGACCTTCTATATCAAGTTTTTCGGGGAAAGGGAGGATAATTAGGAACCTACGGCTGTTTTTATTGTAGCAGTTAGTCCCCTATACTTATTTTCATGATATACCTAGTATTTGCTGGTCTGTGCTTTGGAACAATCGGTCTTTTTGTTAAAGGGATTGGCAGTAACATTTCCACTCTCCTTCTTGTTTCGATTCGGCTCTTATCCACTGCTCTTCTTGTATTTCTTTATCAGGGTGCTCGAGGCACGCTTGGGAAACTGCGGATAGGCTCAAAGCGTCAGATGTTTAGAGCGCTGGTGGGTGGATTGCTCGGTTTTGCTGTCACTTTTAGTCTCTACCTAAAATCTCTATTGTTGATACCGGTATCCGAGGCAGTTTTTCTTCATTACTTTGCCTTCCCATTTTCCACCATAATGTATTCGACGATAATCCTAAAGGAAAAGGTGTCAAAGCACGATATCATTGCTTTGGTAGGAGCAATAGGTGGCTTGTTTCTTATTTACAACGTGGCGCTGTTCTCGGAATCGGCATCTGTTTTAGGTTATACTATGGCTTTTATTTCCGGAATAACGTACTCTGTGGTTCTGCTGGTTTTGAAGTACTTTGGAAAAAGAAAAACCACCCTTCAAACCTTGTTTTGGCCCGTTTTGCTTGGTGGAATAGTTTTACTACCTGTTGCTTTTTTAGAAGGTATTACCTTCAACGCCTCCGGGAACACGCTGTACAGTTTATTGGGCCTCGTTTTACTATCGACCCTGGCGGGATATTCCATGCTTGCTCGTGGTCTTAAGCACGCGAAAACAGCCATCTCTTCAATTGTATTAATTATCATTGAACCGATTTCTGCTGTGATTTTGGCCAGAATTTTTTTAGGTGAAGCAGTACCAGGCACTTCCATAATTGGCGGGGTGCTAATAGTTACATCCGGTGTATACATCTATTTTGTCAGAAATAAGATGAAGAAGCCGGATGGGGTTGAGCCTATTGATTGAAGGAGCTAGGTGATGGCGAATAGTATTTCCCTTAAGTCAGTTATTACCTCAGAATCCTCCCCTGGCTGGGTATTGTTGTCCCTGTTGATAAAAAAAGTCTTAATGCCGAGACTTTTAGGAACTTTATAATCAAACTTCCAGTGGTCCCCAACGTGAAGGACTTTCCCTGGGTCAGTTTCTAGTTCTTCAATAACTCTTTTATAGACTCTCTCATCTTTCTTTACCATTCCGAAGTCTGAAACACAGGAGTAAATTTTATCAAATTTATCCTCGACCTCTTTGAGGGAAAAGTCGAGGAATATTCTTGGCGAGTTGGAAATTACTATTAATTTGTACTGCCTATTTAATTTATTAATTACCTCAATTGCGTCCTTGTAAATATTTAAGTCGTGGTTCTTTTTGATTTTTTTTATAACCGAAGTGGGATTATCTGATAAACCAAACTCCTCGAACCAGTAACCTGGTTGGTACCACCTAAGGTCCTCGTCACCAACTTGATCGTAATAGGTTGAAAGTGTCTCTACTGCCTGTTCAAGATTAATTCCCTGTTTCTGGGCATAAAGCCTTGGCAGTTCCCCAAACCAGAATTCATTAACGAAAGAGTTATCTACCACTGTACCATCTGCATCGAAAGATACTATTTCTGTTTTCAAGTTTATATCCCCTCCGTTTCTGTTAAGAAAGTATAACCCATTGTATTTTAACTTCTAGGTTACGAAGAACGCCTGTTGACAATTTTATTGACCCACCTTAATATCTAAACGATTACGTAAACGTTTATATCATTGACATGAATAGAATAACAATTAAAGAAGTGGCAAAAGAGGCTGAAGTTTCTATCGCAACTGTCTCTCATGTAATAAATGAAACTCGATATGTCAGCCCCGAGCTTACAGATCGAGTTGAACGGGCAATGGAGAAGTTGGGCTATAAGCCCAATGCCGTTGCCAGAAGTCTAAAGACAGAAAAAACTCAAACAATTGGACTAATCGTATCGGATATCTCAAATCCGTTTTTTTCGTCCCTGCTACGGGGTGCAGAGGACCATTCCATGGAAAATGATCACAGTTTAATAGTGTGCAATACCGATGAAACCTTGGCTAAAGAGCAACTCTATGTTGATATACTGATGCAGAAAAGTGTAGATGGTTTGATCATCGCCCCTACAGGAAAAAGCGATGAGAATTTAAAAAGATTGGTCCATAACAATATTTCCTTCGTGTTTGTAGATAGGAGGATTGAGGATATTGACTCCGATGCTGTCCTTTCCGAAAACAAGGAAGGGGCATACAGAGCAACTAAGCACCTTCTGGAACTTGGGCATAGAAGGATTGGACTAATCTTAGGTCTGCAAAGCGTCCAGACTAGTGGGGAAAGATTTGCAGGATACAAGGCTGCAATAACCGAATACGGAATTGACGTGGATGAAAACATTGTCAAACGTGGAAATTCGAAGGTCAAAGGAAGCGTAGAAGCGGTTGAAGCAATTTTATCCATGTCAGACAAACCTACTGCAATTTTTAGTACTAACAATTTAATGACAATAGGTGCCATGCGGGGGATCAAGAATATGGGTTACCGCTGTCCCGAGGATATTTCGCTGGTCGGCTTCGACGATTACGAGTGGAGTTCAACCTTTGCACCCGCTTTAACCACCGTGGCACAGAAGCCTTATAAGATTGGGGCGACGGCGGCTGAGGTTTTATTTGAAAGAATGACCGATAGAGAGAAGCCAACGGAGGAAATCAGAATACCAGTCGAATTTCTATTACGTGATTCGACGAAGGAAACTGGCTAAACCAAGACACGTTTTGATAAATTATCGACAGACCTGACTTGGATTTATGGTTATCGAAGCTTTAAACCAAGCTCTGATTTGTTTCTCCTGATTTTCGGTAGTAAAGTTTATTAAATTAAGAGAAGGACACATCGATTATCAGGATGGTGTAGGATTTTTACAAGGTGGTTTACGTGCCAGATGTAATTACACTGGGAGAAGCGTTAATTGATTTTGTCCCAACTGAATCCGGGTTATCATTAGCCGAAGTTTCGGGCTTCAGTAAAAGGTTTGGGGGAGCTCCAGCCAACTTAGCGGTTGGATTGGCCAGGCTTGGGACTGATGTTGGTTTCATTGGAAAGGTCGGTGATGATAGTTTTGGTGACTTCATCAAAGCGAAACTGGTGAGAGAAGGAGTCGAAACATCACATGTCTATCGGTCACACAGGGCTCATACTACGCTGGCTTTTGTCTCTTTGTCGAAGGAGGGGGAACGGGATTTCATATTCTATAGGAACCCCGGTGCAGACCAACTGTTGATGCCGCCTGAAATCCGAAAAAGTTACATTGCAGGAGCGAACCTTTTTCATTTTGGCTCACTTTCACTGACCGGAGAGGATTCCTTGGAAGCCACCAAAAGAGCCATTGATATTGCTCGTGGGAGTGGAGTTTTGGTGTCCATGGATCCGAATATTCGCTTTTCTCTATGGGAAGACGATGATCATGCGCGTACGCGAATAATGGATACTATTGATAAGGTTGATATCCTTAAGCTGAGCCTGGAAGAGGCATACTTTTTATCCCAACAAACGGACTTACACAAAGCATCCAGACGACTGGCAGGTCTGGGCCCGGATTTACTGATAATCACCCAAGGTGAAAAAGGATCCTTTTGTAGATGTGGTCAGAGTGTATATCAAATTGGTGGGTATTCTGTTACAGTAAAGGATACAACTGGCGCAGGGGACGGGTTCATGGCCGGTTTTTTAGATCAGATCTACGGAGAACTGAAACATTTTCCAGACCTGAACGAGAATACCTTGTCTGAATCCTTACATTTTGCGAATGCAACTGCCGCTTTAACCACCACCGATTACGGTGCTATTTCATCTTTTCCCGAGAGAAAAAGAGTTCGTGAATTCTTACAGTAATAACGCCCTATTCAAGCTTAGAAAAGTAGGACAGTTACACCAGATTCACATTACGACTTTACGTGCCTTCCATACCAAGTGTCCTTTTCGTGAAGGATTTGTTTGGTATAATAAATTTGTTTACGCTAACTGTTACAATTCTGGAAATAGGAGGAACAATGGAATCAAAACTGTGTAAAGTACTGATTTTACTTGTAATCATTTCAGTAACTTTTGTTTTCTCTGCTTACTCTCGCACTACTCTGGGAGTAGCATTAGAGAAAAATTTTACGGAAAGTAATCTTTGGTACGGTGGTTACCTGAGAACAGGTCGTTTGTTGGCCTTTGAACTGGCGGGCATGGTTCCATCATCACCTGCCTCTAGTACTATTCAAGCGTTTACCTATTTGTTGCTTGATCTGGAACTTGCCTCGTTTAGCGGATGTAATAGTGTGGAAATGTATATAGGTGCTAGCCCGGATATAACTGTCGATTTGGCAAGCCCTTCTTTTCATCTATCTAGTTCAACGGCTTATGGAAAATCGGGAATACAGATTAACATTGGAATGTTTGCGTTTCAATTCCAGGGCGTTGCCAAGTTTAAGTTTACGGGTGAGATAGATGGACTAATTGCGGGGATGGGTGCAGGCCTTGCTTTTTAACAAGTGAGACCTAATTAGTGTGATCAAATTCTATTGGTTCAGGAAATATGACTTCTCGTGCTGCCTTTAGGGAGTACTGATCGGTCATCCCCGCGATATAGTCTAGTGATATCTGAGAGGGTGTAAATTCCTCTTGGACACCATAAAAACTATCGTGATCTTCGATGTAGTCACCGAACCTGTTATCTAACGGGACGTAACTTTTCAAATATTCGTCGTAATTCTTGTTGAACTTTTGTGCGAGTTCCTTCAGATGGTTGAATAGTATTTCCAGAATTATCTTTGCATGATGGGTGTAGCGTCTGAGACGTGGATGTTCGTAGATATTTTTGTAGTTGAAATGTTTTAGTTCATTCATTAATCGGAATTTGTCTTTCGAAAACCCAACTTTGCCGTTTTGGTTAGACCATTGAATGAGGTCTCTAACAAAGGTGTCTATAATCTCTCCGTTTTGAGTTCCCAGTTCGTTCTGTATACTTGTCGGTATATCTCTATCTACAATTAAACCCGCTTTTATAGCGTCTTCTATATCTCTGCCAAAATACGCTATCTTATCGGCCATTCTGACTACACATCCTTCATAAGAGGTTGGTTTGGAGCCACGAGTGGATAATTCTTCCAGACTTTTGTGCTCAGGCGTAGGTTCTACAAATTGAGAAAATTCTTCACCGTAGTGTGAGATAATTCCATCGCGGACAGCATAGGTTAAGTTTAAACCCTCGCCGTAACGTGTTAGATGGTCGACGATTCTAAGGCCATGCAGTTCGTGTTGGAAACCCCCGTTATTTGAATTTAGTTGGTTCAAGATCTTTTCGCCGGAGTGGCCGAATGGTGCATGTCCTAAGTCATGACCAAGGGCTATTGCCTGAGCTAGTTCTACATCTAACCCCAACCCTTTGCAAATGGTTGCTGAGATAGTTGATACGTGTAGGGCGTGCTCTATTCTGGTGCAGATGTGATCGTTTTCCGGGGCAAAAAAGACTTGAGTTTTATTTTTTAATCTCCTAAAGGGCAAGGAGTGAATAATGGCTGTCTGGTCTCGAAAGTAAGCACCACGAACGTCTTCCTCTCGTTCTGTCAGTCGGGTTTTGTACACCGATTCCGGTAAAGGATTTTCCATAACACCCTCCTCTAGATTAGAATCCAGTTGACTGTAACCAATAGTCTCGTCATTTTACAAAAAAAACTGATTATATGTACTTCTTAGATACTATTTTTCTCCTGCTACAAGAACTTTTACCAAATCAATGGTGCTGGATAGGGTTCGTGTTTTTCAACGAATTACTTGATTTTTCAAGGCGAATTTTTCTATACCAACATCTCATTTTACCTCGGGCTGGAAAACTTCTAAGTTTTGAACCTAGATTCTAGACCTTAAATGTTAACGTTCAAGTGGTTCGTCTTAAGATGGCATTTAAAAAAGCGTAATTACGTAATCTAGCAGGGTTAGTGTTGGATGAACAGGAAGAGAGCTATTGTTGAGTACAAGATTGGTTGATGCACCAAATAAATCATTAGCGCGTTCTGCCCTATGATTGCTACCAACCTGTTTGAAGAATCGGGTATTGTAAACCTCCTCTTTCCCTTCGGATAAAAAAGCTCGCCGATGACAATCCCGATGTTAACAAAGCCGTACCATGGAATAAGTGGGTAGTAATCAAGAGATTGAAAGTCAGTTGGAGTTAAGCCTAGCCACACAAATAGTGAAGTGGGTACATGAACCACGCGAGTCAATGGCGTTAGTGTTAGTATTGCTAATCCCATAGCAGTCATAGTGAGCATTCTAGGAAGCCAATTAAGTGACCTTGTGATTTCTAGGCTGAAGTAACCCAGGATTACTGAGAAACCAATAAAATGCAGTACTCCGAAAATGATAGCCATATTCGCGTAAAGAATTAATGTAATGATAGAAATAATTGTTCCCAATAGAAATAACTTTGTTCCACGAGTTATGAACTTTTTGCGCAAGTCTAGTATCGTTAAGTGTTCTTTTGAGCGTGAATAGCTAATATGTAATGAGACTCCCACGAGTACAAAAAAGGTTAAGGCTGTCAGCCGTGCCATGGCCTGCAGGAGAGGTGAGAAAAGATTCACTTCCAATAGGTCCAGTAAGGTTAGATCGAACAAAGTATGATATGTAATCATCGATAGAACGGCGACAGCACGTAATAGATCTATTTCCCAGTATCTATCGGCGGACTTAATTTTGAAATAATTCTGATTTCTTAATGTTGCCATGGCAGATTCCTTTCACGCATTTTAGTAAATCATAGATAATTGTAAAATAAGGTGCCACCAGGTGACAGGCAAGCAAGATTCATTTGAATTACCAGGTTAGTAATTTCGGTAACGCATTGACTATATCGCCATAGGGGTAACTGTATTTAGCACTTCGATCACCAGGGGAAATCTGATCGAGGGCAGGTGAGAATGATTGAAATTAAGTTCTGCAGGTAGAATGAACTATCGTGATTGAAACTCTGGAGCTGTAGAGTGATAATAATCTTAGTAAGGGTTTTATAGTTGTACTGAAACGACCAAGCCGTAATTTGTCTATTGCCAATTCTATCAATTTTGGCGATTCACAGCAAATGCAGTGTCTTTCGATTGCCTAATGGAGTTGTGTAAAGAGCTATAGTCGGTTAGAAAGTAAGCTAGCTATATTACTAAATCTAGGCTAGGAGGGAAGAACCATTAGAACTAATTACAGCCTGAACTGGATCAACTTGTTAGTTATTGGTGTCTTAATATTTGGTGGCTTCTTATTCCTGGGCACGATTTTTAGTGCAGGGATTGCTCTGATTGTTGTGATTATTAAGGGATTGGGTGTTGCTCTGGGGGCTTTCTTTAAGTTCGCGTTTCGGTCGCTTTACAGTTTTGCGTTTGTAACTGGTTTGTTTTACGTGGTATACAGGGCGTACAAGTATTTCAAAGAAGATCCCGTAGAAAGGGTCGAATATTCGGACAAAGATTTTGATCAAGACAAGGATCAATACTATGACTGGAGTTAACTTTGGGTTTGACATTAACATCTGGGGAAGTCAAATACTCAGTTTACAGAAGTGGGTTATTTTAGCAGATCCTGGTGGAAGGTGAATTTCTAAAATGTTTGCCCTTTTTAGGCTAATATTTACGATTATCGGGTTTATCTTTGCAATTGTATTCGGCGTTGTGAACATCCTATTTAGCTTAGTCTTTGGGATAGTCGAGTTTTCTGTCTTAGTACCTGCGGTCATTTTCCTGGCAATATTTGGCTTATTTTTCTGGCATCCTCTCTTATGGATTGGAATCCTCCTGATGATCTACTATATAATCCGGATGAACAGGAAAAGGCGATACATAAAGTTAAAGAGGAATTAAATTACCAGCTCTGCAACCTGGCCCAAATAATTCTTCCGGATGATGTATAGAAATCGCTACCCCTAGGTTCTAGTAAATCGGTTTTACTCCGGGGATGTATCGAATTATTTGAGATTATGGTCCGATCTGTGATAATATATAAACAGATTGTGAATACAAGTACGAGTTAAGAGGTCACGTTTACGTGAACTTATCTGTTATTCGTTAAGGAGAAGACCATTATTCTTAACCTAAATACCGATTTTGGTGTTTTACAACTTTTTTATGTTATAGCTCTTGTTGGTGTCTGTATCCTCGTAGTTAACGTCAGTATATTGGCTGCCCCCGAATTAGTAGTTGCTGAAGGTAACTCTATCCATTTGTCGAAGGCCATAGACGGAGAGATAAAGGAAGGAAGCTTTACCTTAATTAACGATGGGGATAGCAAATTGGATATCCAGAACTTCCTTGTTACCTGTTCTTGTTTAATGATTAAAAATCGTGATATTCAAAGCCTCCAACCGGGTGAAAGTTCAAAGGTACTATTTACGTTTGACACCGAAAACTTTGGTGGGAAAAGAACCATAAAAGAGGTAATGATATTTACAAATGCCTCTGATAATCCATACAGATTGAAGATTTCACTTCGGGTGGATGACAAGCAGCCGTATCAAGCTTTAGCTGAGGAAATTAAGGGTAGGATGTTTGTAATTGTCGACGTACGATCCCAGAAAGAATATTGCAAACAGCATATTTTGGGTGCAGTTAACGTCCCCGCTAATCAGCTGGCTGGTTGGTTGAGAAATGTACCTCCGGAGGTACCTGTATTGCTCTACTCTACGTCAGGGAAAGTAGGGGATAAACTTGCAAAGGAGTTATCGGGTACGTTACATAAAAACTTAAACAATTTAGTGGGTGGCCTGGAGCAATGGAAGCTCCTTTATACTGAGCTCCTCGTACCTGGACCAAATACGAGTAGATAAATGAAGCCAACTTATTCTGGAACACCGTGGACTCTCACTACGCTAGTTTTGCTGACAGTTATGGTCATTCTAGTAGTAAACATTCCTGTTTCTAAAGCATCGTTACCAAAGCCAGAAGTCTTATTCTTTTATTCTAGTGGATGCTCTCATTGCTCCACCTGGGAGAGCCTTGTGACTAAGTTGAGGAAAGAAGAGACTAATCTACATATCAAAAGCTACGAGATCCATAACACCGATAATGCAATTCTTTTGCAACAACTCGCCGCAGAATACGAGATTATCCCCAGGGTCCCCACTTTATTCGTTGGGGACAGGGTTTTTCAGCAAGGCGATGTACATACGTTTGCAGAGATTTCAGCGGCCATAAAGAGTCTCACGGCGAACCCCGAGTCTCCTCTCAGAAGATTGGATACCGAAGAACCACGTACTGAAGGTCAACTCCAAAAACGAGTTACACTCCCTGCAGTCCTTGGTGCCGCTGCCGTTGACGCCGTGAATCCCTGTGCATTTGCAGTTCTTTCTCTTTTGCTTGGCACAATTCTTATTGGGGATAAAAGCCGTCGGAAGGTTGTAGCGGCCGGTCTTGCTTTTACATTATCGACTTTCATTTCATATATGTGCATCGGTTTCGGATTGCTGGTTGTTATACAAATTTCCGGCTTCCAGTATTATCTTTATATTACGATTGGTATTCTGGCCACCTTAGCTGGCTTGTGGAACTTGAAGGATTTCTTATGGTATGGGAAATGGTTTTTAATTGAGGTTCCCAAGACCTGGCAGCCTAAACTAAAACAGGTGACGAAAGGAGTTTCCTCGGTTCCTGGAGCTTTTGCTGTAGGGTTTGTGATTAGCTTATTTCTTCTTCCCTGTACGTCCGGTCCTTATGTCGCGATTATAGGTATGTTAAGTTCTACTACAGATAGAACTCAGGGGATATTGCTATTGTTGCTCTACAATCTTATCTTTATTTTGCCTTTCGTGTTTATTACGTTACTAGTTGGGTTCGGCCTTACAACGACTGCAAGAGTAGAATCGTGGCGACGGGCCAAGCTGAGCAAGCTGCACTTGATTACAGGTGTTGTTATGTTTGGTCTGGGTTTAACTATGCTAGTATTTGCACTAACTGGACAATTGTAGTATACCTCGGATTGATTACTGGTTATTGAGACTGATCTAAAATGTTCGGGAGTACTAATGCACATAAATCCGAATGATCGTTGGATCGAGATTGTTGGAGATTTTTCCGTCCTGAGCTCAGCACCGCTCAATGGTGGGTTAAAAGAATGTAGTAGAATTGCCAATGTTCATACGCCAGAAAAGGAAACTGGTCCCGTATCCGATTATATTCAAGAGACCCTTTCCCTCACGGACAGGCAGCTTGCTCAAACTGTAGGCTTCGTAACGTCTGCTGGTATCACCAATGCTTTTACTGGTAGCGATTCGCTGGGAAACAGTTTCGTTAAAGTTATCCTGACGGCAGGTGTAGGTGATCCTGTTGATTATAGCTATCACAAGACGATCAACATTATTCTATTGACTGACCTTGATCTGTCTTTAACTTCAATGGCAAATTTGTTTATTGTAATCACTGAAGCTAAATCTGCTGCCTTGAGCGCATTAGACGTAATGAAAAATGGCAAACGAATTACTGGTACGCCGACTGACGCTATAGCGGTTGCTGTAGTGGCTGGGCGCAATGATGAAAGGATCAAATACGCCGGTACGGCGACAGACTTGGGCAAATCAGTCTACAGTTTAGTAAAAGTGGGGGTTACTCAAAGTCTGGCAGATAACAACGGCTACGAATTGAAACGGAATATTCTGACACGTTTGGCGGAGCGGGGCGTTACATTGGAAAAGATCGTTGATGCAGCAATGTCACTGGCTGTAGGAGAGGACAGTAAAGGGGATATAGAAGCAGATCTGGTGAAAGTATTAAAGGCTTACTCTACTGATCTGAACGTGCATTTTTTGTTAGCAAGTGCTTTCCAGATGGAAGAAGAAAGGAAGAGAATAAAGTTGGCTGGAGATCCAAGTCTGTTGATTTCGGATGAATTAATAGGGATAAACATCGCAGAGTATATTGCTGGAAAAAACGCATTGTTTAATTTTATCAGATATGATAGAGAAAAACCTGGCATATTGGCAGAGCTTCCGCCTTTTCTTGATGATGCTGTCGGTGGCCTGATCGCTGGGGCTATGACAAAATTGTTTTCGGAACGCGGACATTGACTGGCTGCAGCTAGTATGTAGTTGGCTGTTTCATTAGAAAGAAGTAGATTGAGTTATGTTTCTCAACTGTCTGAGATGTCAGTTTATTTTTGTAACATTTACGTGCAGCTTGCATTATCTAGATTCAATGAATAGTTCTACAAACTATAAGGTGAGTTACTAAATGTCAAACATAAGAAGGCTTGTTTTAGATATTATGAAGCCGCATACACCTTCAATAATTAAGTACTCGACCGATTTGGCGGATTTGCCATGTATTTCGGGAGTAAACTCTTCCATGGTAGAGATTGACCACGAAGTTGAAAATATAAAGGTTACCATAGAAGGGGATAACATCGATTATAATAGAGTCGAAGAGGTTATAGAGAATCTTGGTGGTAGCGTACACTCTGTTGATAAAGTCTTGTGTGGAGAAGAAATTGTAAAAGAGCTCACAACTCCACAAGATTAACGTTTCTGTTCATTAAGTTTCTCCGCTCAGTACTAATCTTTTGATTATTACGGGGGGGAAGGAAAAGATGGACCTTGACGAATTTGAGCTATCAGCGGCTAGCAGAGGGCTGATGGATGGCACGCTATCGCTCTGGGTATAGTTATTGGTGCGCAAGGAGCACCACCGGAGATAATAATTGCCGCTGGTATACCCGGAGGTATTGCGGTTTTTCAAATATTTTTGCCGCTTTTACGGCCTACGAAACGGAGCTAATTATCAACATCAACGCCCTAAAAAACTCCATGTTAAGAAAAGACATGAAAAATACTGAAGTATACGATCAGGGTAAACGGTAAGGTAACAGACAGAGTTTGGCTGATGGGATAGCCACGGCATTTGGTGCTTTAGTTCCAGTGTTGCCCTATTTTTTCTTTTCAACTCGGTATTCAATTTTTATTGCCAGATTACTGACGTCTGTTTACGGGCGGAAATCTTTGACTACAAAGTTTTTCGTAAAACCTCGAGCCAACTTAACAACTGGTGAATGATCAGAAAGTGTTCTTTGACTTGGTTGTGAGCGCTTCCTCCAAGTTTTGCTCCTAACTCGGGGTTCTTTAATATTTTTACTATCCTCGCGGCAACTTCAGAATAATCCTCTGGATCCACCAAAAAGCCCGTTTCTCCATCTACTATCTGCATCGGTATACCGCCTACATTTGAAGCAACCACGGGAATGCTTTTCCACAGCGCCTCCGTCACGGTGAGGCCGAATCCCTCTCTGATCGACTTCTGAAGTACTACCGAAGAAACGCGTTGTAGTACATTAACTAATATGTCGCTTTCTTTGTTAATAATGATAATATCGTCTCTACCCGATGCCTTCTCCATAACACCCTCGTAAGTAGCTGGACCCTCTGGATCGTCGATTGCGGGAGCTCCTAATAGTACCAAACGACAATCAATTTCCTGTTTGACTAAGTCGAAAACTTCAATTGCCCCTTCGGGGTCTTTCCACTTATCGAATCGAGAGATTTGACTGATTATTGGCTTGTCGGTTGTAATATCGTATTTATTCAGATATTTTTGAGTTGTAGCCTGGTCAATTTCCGTATTTTTTACCGTTAGTGGATCTATAGCTGGATGTATTATATCTGAATCGATTGTTATATCGCTGGAAATGAAGTCCTCCGTCGAAAAGATGGATCTATCGTAACGTATGATGAAACCTTTCAAATAATTCCAGACTTCAGGATTTGGCTTAGATAGATCGAGGTGACATCTCCATAACCAGGGTTGACGCTTTTTGACGTATCTTATTAGCGGTAAGGGCTGTGGGTCATGAACAATAACTATGTCGTGGTCTATAGGAGAGTAACTAAGAAATCGTTTGTTGGTGGAAGTGTAAACATCCCGTTTTTGCCTCGAAAAGTTGATTTCCGCTCCCTGTAGCGCATTATGAAACTTCTTGGTTACGTTAAAAAAGTCGTGCGTTCCATGAATAATCCTCCACTCAGCTTCTATACCTAAGTCGCTCATTAACGGTACCAGCCGATTCAATATCTCTGCCACTCCGCCTCCGCGATAGCTCGAGTTCAGATGCAAGATTTTCTTACCGTAGAGCCCTTTACTCTTCTGGAAAATTTCAGAGATCGTTTTGTCTCCAACGATATCTCTATAATCCTCTAGATGTTTCAACTTATCACCTCAGGGATACTTCTCTTAAGAATAATGGTCGATTAATTTTCTTCAAAAAGTAAGTCGAGATTAGTTGAGTCCAAATTATTCTCACTAAGGGACTCTTTTATGGTTTGGAAGATGACTTCTGTGGTAAGTATGGTAAATCCATATAGGTTACAGGCTCGTTTGAGCTCATCGGTTATCTGGTTATCTCTGCTATCTGGGGTTTCTGCTGCAAAACCGTTCACCACAAGCACGCCTTGGGGATCATCGTTCTCGAATATTTTTAATTCGTTTATGCCTTTTACCAATCTATGGTAAGGTTCAAGACCGATATTGTCATTGGCCTCCGCCCCCACGTTGATTGCGTAACAATTATCTTTTTGAGAGCAGACATACATATCTATATCCGAATGAGGGAAATCAACACTGTAGTCGAAACTCGCCAGCGTTTTTTTTAGGGTTTTCTTTAATTCGTTATTATCCCTTGCGTAAAGCAGTCTTTTATAATGGGTTAGGTCCTGCCTCTTTGACTCGTAAGACTTTTTCTGTTCTTGATAGTTGGCGATTTCTTTCCCAGCTTCACGTATTTTTTCGTCCAGATCCCCCTCACCTTTGAGAGAGTACTGACTGCTTTTCACCCAATTCGGCTTCAGATAACTTAAGTCCGTCATGAGTTCGGTTATTAGTTTGTTTAGGGTGTTGGCTTGAACTTCTGATTTTATACCTCTTAGTGAGGGAACAAAAAATATCTTGCTCTTGGACACAGTGATTTCAAGGGCCGCTGTGTTATCTTTCGGTGTTTCGGCAATAGGAGAGAAATCGATGCTCTTTTCTTCTGTATGTAGGTCGATAAACGCCGCTTCGTAGCAAACATGTTCTTTTTGATTTTCTAGGTATCTTGAAACAGGAGAGGAAGCAGCGGTTAGTTTCAGCTTATTGCCTTTTTGGTTATCAATATTTCCTTCGTGAAATAAATCATTTAGTACCTGTTTTGGGAGCCAAGAGTATTTATGCAGGTACTGTGCGTTCTCGCCGTTTATTATTTGGAGTGAATTTGAGTTGTCTCTAAACCTGCAAAGGATAATCGGACTGGCAGACGTTAAAAAACTTTCTAATTCAACCTGACGCGTTCTCAGCAAGTTCTGTAGACCGCGTGAAAATCCCCTGTCTTTACTTGGAGATGTTGCATAGCTCCCATCCTGTTGTGGGTGCAACTGCTCGACCCACAACTTGCTCACGATATTAGGGTCGATTAAGATGACATCGTGGCTATAGAACAACTGGGGATCGTAGAGGTTTGCAGATTGAACTTTACTCACATATTTGCCCAGTTCTTCTTCAATGTTCCAACCTAGATCTAGAACTTCAATATCGTTCACCTTAACGATGATAAGATCTCCCTGTCTAGCAGTTATTGCAAGTTACAACAAAGAGTGTAGTTTTTTTGGAGTTAATTTTCAATTTAAATATATCGATTTGTGTCTCCATACTATGTGGACGGAGTTCGATATCTTACGTCGGTCAGGTTTTGGTTACGTGCGTTCGAATCGGGTGCGCGGGCAGTAATTGTAAATATGGTGATCTTGGTTGTGCAAATGTTATTTTGGTACTAGGGAAAGTGTGTTATACTCTTTCATGATCTAAATTATTATCAATGGAATGGGGTAAAATGAAAATATCAGTTGTCGGAGCGGGTAGCTGGGGGACAGCCTTCGCGAGAATGACGGCGATAAACGGAAATGAGACCTTTCTGTGGGCAAGAAGGAAGGAGCAAGTGGACAGCATTCGACGAGAAAAGCAAAATGAAGAATACCTTCCTGGCTTTACGTTGCCTGAAGATAATTTCATAATCACGAATGACCTTGAGGCTGTTGTTAGTCATCCAGAAACATTGTTTATGGCTGTACCTTCTTTTGCCATGAGGGATATGGCAAAGAAAGTAAATAGAGAACTGCTGAATCCTGATATAAATGTTGTAAGTCTAGCTAAAGGCCTTGAGAAGGATACCTTTAAACCCATGTCCACTATTCTCTCCGAGGAACTTTCCGTGGAACGAATCTTTGCCCTATCCGGGCCAAGCCATGCGGAAGAAGTTGCTTTAGGTTATCCAACAGCAGTTGTATTGGCGGGAGACCTTAATTTTGGAAAAGTGTTACAGAAGGAGTTAACCACCAGTTACTTCAGGGTTTATCTAAAACGCGATATCAAAGGAGTTGAATATTGTGGAGCAATGAAGAATATCATCGCAATCTCCACGGGATTGGCTCAAGGTCTCGGATTCGGAGATAATGCAATGGGAACTCTTATTGCTAGGGGGCTAGCGGAATTGATCAGATTTGGTAATGTTCTTAATCTGAAGAAGCAAACCTTCTTTGGGCTGGCCGGGGTGGGTGATCTGGTGGCAACCTGTGCCAGTAAGCACAGTCGAAATAGAAGTTTTGGATATAGAGTAGGACAAGGCGAAAGTATTGAAGCTATATCAGACGATATGAATATGATTGTAGAAGGGAGAAGGGCTACCAAAATCTTTTACGAGCTCGGAAGAGAGAAAGGTATAGAACTTCCAATAACCGAAAGCTTATACAGAGTATTGTACCGAGGACGTGACCCCATGGCCGAAGTTGAAAGGCTAATGAACCGGGAGACAAAGATCGAAAACATCTAATCGAATTCGAATTTAGCCGAAGAGAGTGCAAATCATATGAAGGTACAAACTACGGTAATACTAGTGGCTGGAGTAACGGCCGTTTCTTTTGCTGCCATTTTCATCAGGATGAGTACGGCTCCACCGCTGATTATCTCGTTTTATAGGATGTTCTTTTCGGTTACGTTACTTGCTCCGTTAATTTTGTTCCGAAAGGATGCTTTGACAGAGTTCAGAAAATTGACAAGAAAAGATCTACTTTTGTTGCTTGCTTCGGGACTATTTTTAAGTATTCACTTTGCTTTCTGGGTTACTTCCTTGAACCATACTAGCGTCGCTAGTTCGGTGGTTCTCGTCACCACCCAACCTTTGTTCATAGTTGCAGTTGAGAATTTCGTTTTACATAAACGTCCTTCGAGGAAGTTGATGGGCGGGCTGGTAGTAGCAGGTGTGGGTAGTATCCTTATTGGTTACGGCGGTTTTACGATTTCTGGTTTTAAGTTGTTGGGGGATGCGTTTGCCCTGTTCGGCGCGGCTATGGCTGCCGGATATTTTTTGATTGGTGGAAAGGTTCGAAAGCGGATAGAATTATTCCCTTACATTTTTGTAGTTTACGGAATCAGTGCTATGTTCTTGCTCGTTTACTCTTTGGTGGCGGGACTCTCTATCGTAGCTTATTCTCCGTCTAATTACATCTTATTTCTGTTACTGGCAGCTATACCGACTTTAATTGGACATACATCGTTTAACTGGTTATTAAGTGAAGTTGATGCTTCATTGATCGGAATAACAATTCTGGGAGAACCTATAGGATCATCAATTCTGGCAATTCTATTTTTTGGGGAATATCCAAGTTTCTGGACTATTATTGGTGGTTCTTTGGTACTAATAAGTATCTATTTTCTTTGGCAGAATGAGTTGTTAAGAAGGCGGTCCGAAGCCTAAGTCGAAGGGGAGAAGCGGAAAATATTGGGTTCTCGGGCTGGAGCAATAATGCACAGCCTTACGGGCTTTTCTAATATATTAAAAACACTCTCCCCCTCACTGGTATCCCCCATCTTGTGGTCACAAGGTCTCTATTCTTCGAGCTCCTCGGCTGCTCTTTCTTCTGCTCGCTTTTGGATTTCTTCTGCTCGCTTTTCGTAGTCGGATCTTGTCTCTTCTGCCTTTTCTGCTAGACCCTCGACAAGTTCTTCGCCCCGTTCCTCCTCTAGGTCTTCTTCCTTAAATTCTGGAAATCCTCCGTCGCTGGAGACCCCCATTATACTACTGATGGCTCCCAGCACGTCAGCTGTACCTGAAGGAACTATAAGTTTTGATGCCCGACCGTCAGCTAGCTCCTTCATCGCTTCGTAAGCTTTCAAAGTAAGAATTTGCTTCGTCGGTTTTGCTGTATGGTATGCACCGAAGATCCCCTGGATAGCGTTAGCTTCTCCTTCCGCTTCAGTTATGAATTCGTAGCGTTTCGCGTCTGCTCGCTTCCGCCGGGCTGCTGCCTCACCCTCTGCTTCTAGGACAGCCGCGCGTTTCCCCCCTTCGGCTTTTAAAATCGCAGCCTTTTTACTTCCCTCTGCTCGTAAGACCTCTGCTCTCCGTCGCCGTTCGGCTTTTAGCTGTTGGGCCATTGCGTCTTTCACGTCGTCTGGTGGGGTTATCTCTCGAATCTCTACTTTTGTTACTCTAACCCCCCACTTGTCAGTCTCCTTGTCCAGTGTATTTAATAACTTTGTGTTGACTTTTTCCCGAGAGGAAAGGGATTGATCCAGATCCATTTCACCAATCTCACTTCGTAGATTAGTTTGCGCGAGACGAACAGCTGCCTGCTCAAAGTTTTCAACCTCATATTCAACTTTTTTTGCATCGGTGGGTTTGTAATACACGATTGCATCTACAGTAACTGTAGCATTATCGCGCGTTATTACGTCCTGTCTTGGAACGTCGAGGGTCTTTTCCCTCATATCTATTTTCTTTATGCGTTGTATTAGTGGAAAGATGAAATGTAAACCGGGCTCGTAGGTCTTTGTGTATTTACCAAAAGTTTCAAGTAAACCCTTTTGGTATTGTCTTACCTGGGTTGTAGCCCATGAGCCAAAAATCAATAAAAATAAAACTACGGCCACAATTATGAAAAACATTATGATTTATCCTCCTCGCTTTGATTGTTTGTATTAGTTAATCGCTTAACTACTAAAGTCGTCCCTTCGATATTTTTTACAACGACTTTACTGCCTTCGGTAATATTTTCGTCCAAGTCAGATTTTGCCCTCCATTTTTCACCTTCTACGGTAATGATACCCGATCCGGTAGAAGATTGAATTTCTTCTTCAACAATACCAACTCCGCCGATTAATCGGTCAGCCCCAGTTTTGATGCCGGAAGAAGAACCAGAATAGATATTAAATTTCCAAGCTATGTATGCAGCTAGACTACTACCAAGGATAAATGTGACAAGACTTGGAATTTCCCCTGCAAAAAATAAGTCCACTACGGTGGCCAGTAACGCCCCCACTCCCACGATTCCAAAAAAGAACGTTACAGTATTTAACTCTATAACAAGGAACAGCAGGCCGCTAGCAAACCAGACCCAGGTTGGAATTATCTCCATAATTCACCTCGCGTTAGTGGTCAAGTGACACTTGAGTAGGCTTTACGTTGCTGCTTCTAGGCTTGACTACATTCCATGCGATATCAGCTAAGTGATATAGAACTCCGGAAGTTAATGAGTGACCTCCTAGGACTATCGGTTTCGGGTAGTTGATGGATGTTTCAGTTAGATCTTTTAGATAGCCCGTCTTCAGTTTTGACGGGTACAGCAAATCGGACCAGAATCTTTCTCGCCTTGTAGGCCAAGATCCTTTGTAATTAAAAATGAGTCTTGTATCAAGTATTAGTGCCGTTCCCCTGCCGAGAAGTGCCTTTAATCCTCCGTATGCCCCCCTTTTTTCAAATACATTGCCCAGTAACGATGGTATATTCTCACCGTTTTTTCTCGTGGCGTAGCTACCTCTGCCTTCTGAATACAGGTCAATATGACATGCGGCATTTTTCTCTAGGTAAGACCAGGTTGAGGCTCCAATACGTCCTGCAATAATTAATCTACACGTTGAATCGGTTAGTTGCGGTAGTATTTCTCTAATTGTGGAATCGTTCATTTTCAAGGAAGAAAGGTAATGATCAAGTCTTTGGTGTCCGGTTTTAGCTAGCTTCAGGGAAATTAAGTCCCCCGGGGAGTCCATGTCAATCTGAGTTTTGGCGCTTCTTACTAATTCTTTGGGCTGGAACCCTGCGTCTCGGGATACCCACCCTAAACGATTGTCCTTCTCGGGTAGAGAAGAGTGTAAAAGTTTACTGGCGGGAGAAACACCAAAGAAGTCCGTCGAATAGAAGTTATTAGATACCGATATGTTGTCATTTTTAACGATCAAATTGATAATACCATTTGCGTCCTCAGCGTCCAATAACACACCGCTTCCGCCTCCAAAATAGACAAGGTTTTCGATGTGGTATGCTTCAATTATCTTTAATAAGTGGGTTCCAAAGTGGAAGTCGTCCTCGGTCCGCTCGATCTCCACAGCTGGAAAATCCTGAGTGGTTTTTTCAATTAGTTTTTTGGAATTAGTCAGCAGGACTTGTAGATCTACCATCGGCACATCCTTAGTTATCTGTAGTAAGTCGAGAGTATTTGCAATCAGGGCCTCATTTAGCAAGGATTCTGGATAAGAAACCCCGTAAACCCCTGTGGCAACTAAGATGGCAGTTTTTTCCGCGCGATCAGTCATTCTTGAGTATTTTCACTCCACTTTGAGTACCCACAAAGACTATGTCAGCTTTTCTATGTACAAATAAACCGTTCTCTATAACACCGTCAACATTGTTAATGGAATGTTCCAGATCGTAAAGTTCTTCTCCCGTATACCTTTCTTGAAGTGAAAGGTCTAAGATCAAATTATTATTGTCGGTAAGAAAAATCTCATCACCGTCCTTTCGGATACTCGAGTTGCCGTAACTCGCTAACCTTTCAATTACATCATCTTTTGCATCTGGCAATATTTCAACGGGTAAGGGAAAAGTTTGCCCTAGATAATCAACAAGCTTTCTTTGATCGACAACTATTACCAGAAGGCGAGACTTGTTCGCAACTTTCTTCTCTTGATAGTGCGATCCACCGCCCCCTTTTATCATATTAAAATCTTTGTCTACCTCGTCAGCTCCATCGATATCGAATACCAGCTGGTCTACTTCATCCAGACTTTGAGTGGGGATATCATGTTCTACTAACCTGGTTTCAGTTTCTTTGGACGTAGGGACGGCGGCTAGTTTTTCAAATCCGGCCAGTTTGGCAAAAGCGTAGGATACCGTCGTTCCTGAGCCAACGCCGATAGTAAGACTATCTTTTGGCGAATACTGCCTCCTTAGCCAGGCTACTGCAGCTTCCACCGACATTTCTTTGAGCTCTCTTATTTCTGCTTGAGTTAACGACAAATGGTTCACCTCTTCAAAAATGAGCGGACCAAATTGTAAATCAATTCATTCCACGGTTTGTTGCCAGGACTTTTATAGTCAGTCAACGGTCACAAAACTGCCAAATTGGTCTATGCAAACAATGGAAGATGTAGCAAGTACATTATATTATAAATTCTGTAGCTTTCGTACCAAATGAGCAGTGTAATACTGAGCTATACAAACTTGCAGATTAGACTTGGTGGTCTATAATAATTATACGTATTTAATCGTTTTTTTGGCAGATAATACCCCGAACCTAGGTAAACGAGGTGAATCTATGCATTTTTTTGATCTGATCAACGAAAGACGGTCAGTGAGATCATTTAAGGAGATTGGAGTAGAAGATGAAAAGATTGAACAATTATTGAATGCAGCAAATTCAGCTCCATCTGCCGGTAACCTTCAAGCATATAAAATCGTGGCTATTAGAGATCAGAAGACCAAAGAAGACCTCGTTGACCTAGCCTTCGGTCAAAGATTTCTAGCTGAGGCTCCGATAGTGTTCGTCTTTTTGCAGGATGTTCAAAGGTCAACAGAACAATACGGAGAACGGGGGCCGTTTTACTCTTTTCAAGACGCAATCATTGCTAACACTTACTTACAGTTAGCAGCGGTAGAGTTGAATCTGGGAACGGTGTGGGTTGGCGCATTTGATGAGGAAAAAGTTCAGAAATTGTTAGATACCGATATGCGTCCTGTGATAATTACTCCTGTTGGCTACCCGGCTAAAGGGTCTGCTCACAGCACCGGAAGAAGACAGCTTGATGACATAGTGGAGTATATCGATTAAATTGTTAAGTTCCTCTTACCTTGAACAAATATTTTGATAGCTATCCTGATTTGAAATCGTGTTTTGCAATTGATCCCAAACTTTTGTGAAATCCGAGCCGAAGTAGTTTTAGAGGTTTTCTAGGTTTTGGACTATCTCTTCCATTTTGTTGGCACGCGAGCCCTTTACCAAAATGATATTGTGGTCACTCTCAAGGAGAGCGGGCAGATTTCTGATTAATTCGTCCTTTGTCGGATACCATTCGGAGAGAATGTTTTGCTCCAGGCCTTGTTGAGCTGCAATTCGTTGAACCTTTTCGCTAAGTGCTTCCGAAAATCTACCAGTGCACAGAATTAGATCTGCTCCGGAACGGATCACGAACGGTGCCATATTTTTATGTAATTCTTCTGATTCTTGGCCAAGTTCTAACATGTCTGCTAAAATTAGTGTTTTTTGCCCCTTTCGCGTTATTGATTTGAGTAGGTCTAGTGAATTCTTTAGTGCTCTAGGGTTTGAATTGTATGAATCGTCTATGATATATCCTTTTGAGAATTGAATAGGATTTAACCTTTGAGGTAACGGCGACAAATTACATCCTTTGACTATCTTGTTAGGGGAAATTCCGAGTTCTAGTCCTACCGATGAAGCTGCCAGAAGGTTATACGCATTGCCCTTAGATAACAACTTAGAAGATACATGAAATGATTTTGAAGGCCTGTCAGCGTTTCTTTTAACAATTTCAAGTGCTATTCCGTCTAGTCCCTTTATTCTTACGTTTTTTCCAACGTAGGATGCTTTCTCTCTCTTTTGTAGAGAATAATAAGACGACCTATTGTGATTTAAAAACTTGCTGTTACTCCTCCGTACGTATTCCGAATCTAAGTTCAGTATTAACTTGGGCTTTTGGTCCATGCCCTCAGTGATCTGAAACTTTTCCCTTGCTAGATGTCTGTTGTCCTTAAAATTTTTTAAGTGGACTTTCCCAATCCCCGTGATGACGCCGATGGTGGGTCGGAGGATTTGACTGAGTGTCTTAATGTCTCCAGGTAACCTGAGTCCAAGCTCAAAGACGCCAAAGTCAACGCCTTCCGGCATGTTTAGTAGAGATAACGGTAAACCATATTCTGTATTCAAGTTGCCTGGAGAGATGTATGTACTTGCTTGTTCAGAAAGCAACGACGCAGTTAGTTCTTTTGTAGTTGTTTTTCCCCAGCTCCCCGTTATACCGACGATAGGTATAGAAAAATTGCTCCGATAAAAGCTGGCCATTTGAAGTAGAGCTTGCTCTCTGTCCTCGACTGGAATTAGATTAGGAAACTTGCCTTCGTAACCAGTGGAATCCACTAGCGCCCCCGACGCGCCTTTTCTGAACGCTTCAGGAAGGAATTTTGTTCCATCTGTTCGGTTACCAGGCAAGGTGATGAAAAAATCGCCTGGTTTAATGTCTCTACTGTCCAAAGAGAATCCCGAGACGTGTTGGTCCCGGGGATTCAGTATTTTACCGCCGGTTGATTCTGCGATAGCTTGTAAATTTAGCATTCTGGGAAAAGAAGGACGTCTATTTACTGCCTGGAGCTATCCTTGTTTGGATTATTTACTTTCCTTTGCAACAACGTCGATGGAGATTGCCTGCCGGCCGTAAATAACCTTGTTCGGAAAACGTTTATCAATCCTGAGGACCGATTCATACCTATATCCTGTACCTGCTGCCGGAACTACGTTCTCCTTTAGCGGACTGAGCAATTCTACAGATAAGTGTTCGTAGTTTTTTAGATTCTCTATGTAGGCAACTAAATCGTCGAAGTCTTCGAGGGCTTTAGGTGGTGCCACTTCTGCCGGCCGGGGCCCACCATAGACCGAAACTACGTAATCCCCGGTTGGAAGATCTTCGGGTAGCCGAAAGGCTCCAGTTTTTCGTACAATATTGTCCCTGTAATTTTTGATCTTTACTTCATAGGCTACTAGATCCCCTTGTTTATATTTATTGGCACCAAGAGCGAAATAGATTATTTGACCGCCGTTAATTTCCTTGTCAATTGTGAAGTCTGCAGTTAACTCGGTCAAACCTGGTTCCTTATATGGATTTAGTGCTAATACGTCAATAATTATCGCAATTTGCAGAGACGGAAGATAAGCAACATCGTCAGTAGAAAAGAAAATATCAGTTCGTTTTAACGATTTAGGCATATTGTCCCCGGAGATTTCGTATTCAACTTTTCCCGTCCCTGGACCAATTCTATTTAACGCTTTGTCAATTGCTTCTTGCATAGAGACCCAGGATAGAACACCTATAAGGTTCGGTGTTTTGACCATACCAGCTTCAAAATTGGCCTCTCTACCGCTACTTTTCTCTGATACTGTTAGCTTTGCATCATATAGATCCGGAGGATTGCCTATTTCACCAAGTACACCCTGCGTTCTATCCTGCGTAATGGAGCCTACAGACTTGTCGAGCGAACCAAGTTTAAAGGATGCCTCGTAGCTCTTAATGGTGTCAAATACGTTGGCTCTGTTCAGAATAAAGTCTGCCTCACCGTTGAGAATAAAGTGGTGTCCAAATCCAAGCAATTGCTCGTTCTGCGTGTAGGTCACCGTACCCAGCGATCCTAGAGAAATGTCTCCTTCGATCAGCGATACCCCAAACGGACCACCAGGTTGAATTTTCATTGCTTCTTCGCTAGAAAATGCGGCAGATTGTAAGTTGTGAAATGAAAAATCTTCCGAGGGTAAACCTTTGCCTGTCTTTCCAGTTCCTTTCCAACCTAATAACTCGAACGGATTAATTATCCACTCCTCATTCATAGTGGTTATTCCATGTTTTAAGGTCTTGAGCGATCTGTTGCTAAAACCGTTCACAAATATAGGTGTCTTCTTGTGCACAAATATTAATTCGTCTTCACTGGAATATATTTGGGAAGAATCAGCGGTTGCCCGGGACTTAAACGTGATTCTTTTACCCGGGAACTGTTTCTGTAAAGATTCTTGTACAGATTCTTCACGAACGTTTTCTTCTTCGGTGGTTTGAGAAGCCCCTTGATCAGAGTTGGCACTCATTAGTTCAAACATTGTGCCAATGGGTGTAATTAAGGCGATCGGGTTTTTGGGGGACTTGCTCCACAAAGCAGCACGGCTGATTGCACCGATCAATTTGTCGTTGATGTATACAGGACTACCACTCATGCCTTGAGAGACCCCGCCTGATTCTTCGATTGCGGTCCCGCTTGCTCTTGCAATTATAAAATCTTCTAAATGTCCAGGTTTGTCTATCACTCCTATAACTCTCACCGAGAAGGTAGAGATTTCATTACCCTTTACCACCGTTTTGCCGACTCCGCTCATACCTGACTCAATATCTTCTAAGAATAAAAAGTCTCCGCTACCGGATTGCCCGGTGTTACTTGTTCCAGAGGCTGGAAATGGTAGAATTAGTCCAGCTGAAATGACTAACATTGTTACTACAAAAATAAAATGACAAGATCGCCCTCTCATATTTCCTCCCAGTAGAAAAGGATAAGTACCGGTATTTTCTGTCAAGTTCCTGTTGAGCTATGCATGAAAAATAAGGTTATGTGCCTGACTCTATCTATTCAAGTAATCATACCAAGAATGACCGATTAATTCAGGGCAAAGTTGACACCGGCTAGTTCATGGTGAGAAAAGTTTGTACTGTCAAAGGTCTCTTCACATTCGTATTGGTATCGATAGATGTTTTTGGTATATTTTGTAAGATCTGACTTTAGCTATTATTACAGGCTTTTTACAAAAGGTAGATTATTCGAGTTTTCTCTGACATAAACGTGACTTGGTACAGTACCTAGTTTATTATTTACTTAATTTGAACGGTTCTAACACCTGACTAGAAAAATTGGGGCAAGCACAAGGGAAGGTTTACGAACAAGAGTTGGTGCTAGGTTCGCAGTGGCAAAAGAAACCTGAATCCCTTGGTTTGATTCAGTCATCGGGTGAATAGATCAAGTTAATGAAATAGATGTAAGATCGCCCTGGGATATTACTTATGAGTGTATCTTTAGGGAGAAAATCGCATGATGTAGGTAGGCCTGATTCAACGCTTAGAGTGCTGGGAGGAAAATATATGGCTAATGAGTCTCTACTGGTGGTTAAAGATATTTATAAGAGATATGGTAAAGAAGAAGTCTTGAAGGGTGTTAGCTTTGACATGGATCCGGCTGAAACAAAGGTTATAATTGGGCCCTCCGGTACGGGTAAAAGTACCCTTCTGCGGTGTATTAACCAGCTTACCATCCCCGACAAGGGCAGGGTATGGTTAGAAGGAGATGAAGTTACAGATAGATCCAGGAATATTAATAAGTTCAGGCAGAGAATTGGAATGGTGTTTCAGCATTTTAACCTGTTTGAACACCTTACTGCACTGAATAACGTAACTCTAGGTCTTAGAAAGGTGAAAAAATTTTGCAAAGAGGACGCGATAGAGCAAGGAATGAAAGAGTTGGAAAGAGTTGGGCTAGCTGAGCAGGCGGATTCGTATCCCGCACAACTTTCAGGTGGACAGAAACAACGTGTGGGTATCGCTCGGGCCCTGGCAATGGAACCGAAGATAATTTTATTCGATGAGCCTACTTCTGCTCTGGATCCCGAACTTATTGGAGAGGTCCTGGAGGTTATGAAAGATCTGGCGGAGTTCGGTATGACCATGTTAGTGGTCACCCATGAAATGGGTTTTGCTAATTCTGTCTCTGACGAAATTATCTTTATGGAAGATGGGATAATTATGGAACAAGGAACTCCTGACCAGTTTTTTCGGAACCCCGAGCATAGCAGGACTAAAGAGTTTCTCCATAAGCTAACTGAGCTCTATGGTGAAGGGTAAAATGCGGTAGTGGCTATCGATATATTTGGTCTGTTACCATGAGTTTCTGCCTTCCGGGCAGCTTTCACATTCTCGTCGGCGTACCGCTTGTTGTAGTGCGTTGTAGTGCACCGTTGCGTGTTGGACTCTTTTTCTTCAAAGGAATATCGGTGAAGGCCGACTAGCGGCCTCCTTTCTAACCACCGTATGGGGGAGTTTTTGTTTGAAACATGGTTTATTAGTTACTAGAATAGGCAGTGAGGAGGAATATATGGAACGAGTTAGGGTTAAAGCTTTACTAGTGGATACGTCAAACAACGCCCCCGTGGTACTTTTAGAAGGAGAAGAAGATAACAAAGTTATGCCAATCTGGATAGGGCAAAATGAAGCCTTAGCTATTTCCCTGCAACTTCAGGGTAGTGAATTTGAACGACCTTTAACTCATGATCTATTGAAGTCGGTATTGGATAAATTGAACCAACAGCTTAGAAAAGTAATTATTGATGATCTCAGCAATAAGACCTATTACGCTACTTTAGTCTTAGAAGGTCCGGATGGCAAGGAGCTAAAGGTAGATTCTCGACCCTCCGATTCCATTGCGTTGGCGTTGCGCACCAATAGCCCGATCTATGTCGATAAAGAAATCTTCCAAGACGTCGCAATGGAATCTCCCTTTGATGAAGAAATTGACGACGAGCAACAAGAGGAATTCGAAGATTTCCTAGAACAACAAATGGACCTCCGAAAGTTCAAAGATTTTACTGACGATGGGTAATCAATTACTTTGGTGAATATTAGGTGAGTAAAAAGGGAAGGCTTGACGTTATACTTGCTGACAGGGGTTATTGTAAGAGTAGAACTAAGGCGCAACGGCAGATTATGGCTGGAAATGTTTTTGTAAATGGGGAATTGCACGACAAGCCGGGAAAACAAGTTGCGCGAGATGCAGAAATCTCTTTAAAGGACGATGAAGAACCCTACGTTAGCCGGGGTGGCAGAAAGCTAGAGCACGCTATAGCTACGTTTGAACTAGATGTCTGCGGGAAGAAGGCACTGGACATAGGGGCGTCAACAGGTGGTTTTGTCGATTGTTTCCTTCAGAAAGGTGCTGAAGAGATCTGGGCTGTGGATGTGGGCAAAGGTCAGTTAGATTGGAAACTTCGTAATGATTCCCGTGTACACGTGCTTGAGAATACTAATGCAAGGTATTTGAAGATGGACGAGATAGGTGCTAGAGTGGACTTGATTTCGATCGATGTTTCTTTTATTTCACTGGAATTGATTCTACCCAATGCAGAAAAAATACTCTATGATAGTGGAAAAATAATTGCACTTGTTAAGCCTCAGTTTGAGGCTGGGCGCGACTTAGTTGAGCGTGGTGGGGTTGTTACTGACCCAGCTGTACATGCTGATGTTCTCTTAAAGATCTCAAAGTTCGCTTCCTCCCTAGGGCTACGGGCGACAGCTGCTACCTATTCTCCCATACGTGGAAAAGCCAGTAAAAACATAGAATACTTTTTTCTCCTGCGCAAGCAAGGAATTAGTATTGATGACAATTGTATTGAGCACCTAGTTGAGATAGCGCACTCTTCCACTTTTCAAAGTTAATTCTCGTTAAGCTAAGGTCAGAACTCCTAAATGATTATGATTACAATTGCTTTAACTGGAGGAATAGCCGCTGGTAAATCCGTGGTTTTAGAAGAAGTGAGTCGGTATTCTGGAGTTAGGACCATCGAGGCTGACCGGCTTGCTTGGGGAGCTTATCGACCTGGCACTCCGCAATATAGGAATGTTGTTGAGCTATTTGGCGAAGATGTCCTGGATGAAAAAGAGAGAGTTAACAGGACAAAGCTTGCGCAAAAGATCTTCGGTAATCAGTCGAAGAAAGAAAAATTGGAGCAAATAGTTCATCCCTTTGTAAAACAGAGAATAAAAGAGCTGATAACAAATAGTCAAAGCAAGGACTTAGACCTGCTCATATTTGAAATACCTTTATTGTTTCAATCCCCCGAGGTTGACGTGGATCTGTTTGACAGGATCATTCTCGTGAGTGCGGATGTTGGAACAAGACTTCAGCGTTTGATCAAACGGGATGGATTAGGAAGAGAAGAGGCACTCAAGAGATTACGTGCTCAAGAGCTTCCCGATGGCGCTGAAGAAAGATGTGATTACATTATTACTACGGAGGGTTCTATAGAGGAGACTAAAGCACAGGCACGAAAAATGATCAAAAGGTACCTACCTTAATCTCTGTTAAGAAGGGTTTTGACGAAATTTACGTCGTTGTATTTGACGTGTTTATCTTTAAATATTTGATATTGTTCGTGACCCTTTCCCGCAATTAATAGCGCCGTGTCTCGCCCTACTCTGTTGAGTCCTTTCCGGATTGCAAGCTTCCTATTTGGAATCACATCATAATTAACGCCGTTCGGTATTCCTTCCTCAATTTCTTTGATAATCTGTTCCTCGTCCTCGGTTTTTGGGTTATCGTTAGTTAGTATTATTTCATCGGCAAACCGGCTGGCTACCTCACCCATTTCCGGTCGCTTGCCTTTATCACTTTGGCCTCCACAACCAAAAATAGCTATTACGGTCGAATAAAGTTCCTTCAATTCCTGTAAGCTCTCTTTTAGTCCCCCAGCGTTATGCGCGAAGTCCACAAAGATATCTGATTTATTGCTGAGTGGAATTCTTTCCATCCGTCCCGGCAATTGCTTTATCTCACTTAACAGATCCGAGAGAGCCTCAATATCTATGCCCTTTATTAACCCAATAGTAATGGCTGGAAGCGCGTTGTATACATTGTACCGGCCGAACAAATCTATAGAGAAGTCGGCGTTGCCCCAAGGAGTATGGGCGGAAAACTTAATTTCAGACCGCGTTTTTCGGAGGTTGTCCGCGAAAACGTCCGCAGTTGGTGTTAAACCATAAGTGATCTCCTTTGCCTCTGTTTGCTTGATAATACTGTACGAAAACTCGTCATCATTATTCACGATAGCGGTACCTGAATTTCCTAACATTTTGAAAAGCTTGATCTTTGCCTTGCCGTATTCCCTCAAGCTGTCGTGGTAATCCAGATGGTCTCGTGTGAGATTGGTAAATATACCAGCGTCGAAATCTACAGATCCGACCCTTTCCATCTCTAACCCGTGAGAACTTACCTCTATTACGAAATTCCTCTTTCCTTTATTAATCGCCTTGTGGGCGGATTTATGGACCTGGACTGGATCCGGTGTGGTTACTGGTTTTTTCAAGGATTTTATGCTACTAGATTTGATTGTACTGATAATTTCTGTATTATCGCTGGACCCAAGTAGGTGGCATGTCATGTGAGCAGTAGTTGTTTTTCCGTTAGTTCCGGTTATCCCGACCACAAATAGTTTTCTAGTGGGGTAATTGTAAAAGGCGTTGCTAAGTGAGGCCAGTGTTTTTCTGGTATTATCCACCTGGACGTACGTGCCACATTCTTCTGGTATATTGGAACTTTCTATTTCGCCAATTACGCCAATAGCCCCGTTGTTTAATGCTTCGGGGATGTAGTCGTGGCCGTCGTGTTGCTCGCCCCTTATCGCTACATAAACATCACCCTTTTGAACTTTCCTGGAATCATAAGCAAGACCCCGTACCTTTTGACTGACCGGCCCTCGGACTTTTAGATATTCCACTTCGTTAATCAAATTAAACAGTTTCTTTTGGATCATACTCATTTACGTAGAGGTACAGTTCGTAACCTTGTTTATTGTGAGCTACCTTTTTCGGATCCCACTTAGGCAGCTTGTGGAAATATGATACGATACGAGTTTCAGGTTGAAGTTCCGATCTTAGTTTAGTTGATAGTTTTTTGTTGGCTGTTTCCGAAAGGAACAAGAAAATGACGTCCGCGTTATCCAGATGCTGGTCATACATATTCCCCAAACTAATCTCTACGCGATTGTTCACTCCACTGATATAAGTTCGACACTTGGCAATCAACGCCCTCAGGGGGTCGATTTCCACGCCTATACCCATTATTACATGGGATTTTGCTGCCTCGATAAGCACCCTTCCATCGCCACAGCCTAAATCGTAAACACGCTCTCCCCTCTTTAGGTTCGCCAGGGATAAAATTCTGTGGATTGTATCTAGGTCGGTTGGTTGCCATTGTGCATCTAGTGACAAATTCCACCCGAGCCAGATTGCACCGATTCCAATTACAAGACCGATACTATACAAGTACATCATTTACAAAGATTCTAAGCGAAAGGATTGTGGATATCGATTACGAGTTAGTTCATTCCAAAAGATTCCTTGACTATTGCTCCCGTCAAATTAGGTCGAATGTTGGTAGTTTGAAAAAGCGAGCTTGAAAGTTGTCAAAATTGGCGGAGGGGGTGGGATTCGAACCCACGGAACCCTAAAAGGTTCGCCGGTTTTCAAGACCGGTGGTTTCGTCCACTCGCCCACCCCTCCAAGTACTTTGCAGAATTGTTCTCACTTTTGCACTCACAAGACACAAGAGTGAATTAGTTTTCACTATCAGTGGAAGCGGGTTTAGTCTTTTGGTCTTCAATTTCCTGGAGCTTTTGCACGTATACATCTACGCTGTTGACCTGTAAACCCGTTTTGGTTTCAACGTCTTCCTTTATTTTCTTTTGAGTTTTCTTCGCTACTTCATGGACAGGATATCCTTGCTTTACGGCAATTTTTAAGGTTACTGTTACTTCGTTTCCAGAAAACTCAATGGAGACGCCACGGCGCTTGCTGCCAAAAATGCGACCCACGTCTTCAGTAACGGTAGATCTTTTCTGACCGAGGCCTTCTATTTGGGCAGCACCGGCAGCAACCAGGGCTGTAACTACTTTCTCTGAGACAGTTATCGTCCCGTGTTCGTTGACTAGACCGCCGTCAATTGACGCCTCTTGCTTCAATTCCTCGTTACCTACCATGCTTTCACCTCCCAACAATTATAGACAGATACTGAACAATTCCCAATGTGCATATAGAGATAGTCTATACGTTAAGGATAGTTTTTATCCGTCCTATTGCCTGTATGACCAGTAAGAAGCTGAGCTTAAGATTAGCTTCTCGATCTAGGCACTTTTTTACAGTTCAAGTTAAGGAAAATTCCATTCCACCTGGGATCCAGAGTTAATGCATTAAAGTAATACATCCACTGGATACCGAGCCGGCACTATTAACAGCTGTTATTGTGTTAACATTCTTGTAACATTGTTTTGTAAGATTGCCTACTGGAGCATAATCTTGAATACTTGGATAAATGATTTTTGTGCAAATCGGTGACGACCCAATCGAAATATGGAAGATCATAAAATTCTATCCATCTTTGCTCATTGGAGAGAACAATCAAAACTATTTCACTTAAGTAATAGTAATTATTAATATTTTAGACCAATTAACAATGTTTACACTCCAATTTGGGGGGCTATTTATGGATAACGTAACCGTGGGAAGTACAAATCCAGTAAAGTTGGAAGCGACCAAGGAAGCATTCGAGCTCATTGATAAGCGGGTCGACATTACACCTAAAGATGTCAATTCAGGTGTTTCAAATCAGCCCACGTCCGATGATGAAGCCATACAAGGAGCCATCAATAGGGCCAGGAAGGTCATTCGGGCGGCGGGTGTAACTTATGGGGTGGGTATAGAAGGATCCACTCACGATACAGAGCGCGGTATGTTTCTCACGGGGTGGGCTTATCTATTGAAAAAAGACGGGACGGATTATCTTGGCGGGGGTGGAAGATTGTTACTTCCTGATGCCATAGCTGAGCGGTTGCGTACTGGTGAGGAGCTGGGGCCAGTCATGAACGAGATTACTGGCAAAGATGAAGTCAAGAAGGGTCCCGGGGCAATTGGGATATTTACGAATGGAATAATTACCAGAAAAAGTGCTTATCGAGATGCTTTGATTTTCGCGATGTCTAAGATGATCCGAGCCGATATGTACAAATAAATCGTGAATAGTCAATGAAGCTAAACGCCTTTTGCCGTAAGAGCTATTTACTTTGTTGCCTTAATGTTTGCCTATCATGACGTCACAAAGAGACATACAGGAAGAAGTCTGGTCGTTGTCCTGGAAAAGTATTGTTAATATATGTATAATAACTTCATATAGGTATACATACAGCTCGGTATAAACTTAGATTCTGAACGAGTACCTATTGAATATAAGGGGAAGTGATTATATGTATAGCAGGAAGGTCCAGATTACTGGTGGATCTACGTTTATGGTTACTCTACCCAAAAACTGGGCGGAGAGCATAGGTTTACAAGCCGGGACTGAAGTACAGATGGTCAGTGTTAAACCTAATACGATGGTGATACAACCCAAAACTGGAGTGGATCAGGAAGAAAAGATCGGAAACCTCCAGTTGAACGATCAAGAGGAAGCATCACTGACCAGAAGCATAATTTCACTTTATATAGCGGGTTACGAAGTAATAAGAATCGAGGGAGAGCAAATATCATCAGCTCAACGAAGTACGATAAGAAAAACAATTCAGTCGCTCATTGGCCCCGAGATCGTCGAGGAATCATCAGACTTGATAATAATAAGGAATTTGTCCGATCTATCGGAGTTGTCAATTAATGAAACTCTATCCAGAATTTATCAGATTTCGCGGTCGATGTTTGATGATTCTATACAAGCTTTAATAAATCACGACCACGAATTGTCCAAGGATGTCGAAGACAGGGACGACGATGTAGATAGGCTATTTTTGGCTCTGGCCAGGCGCTTTAGGATAATGCTTTACACAGTTGTGGAGAGAAGTGGTAAGGAGGTTAATCGTGCGAGGTATTTTGACTATCAGACTGCTGCCAAACAGCTGGAGAGAATTGCCGATCATGCAAGCAAAATTGCCAGAATATCCCCGACTTTGGACCAAAAAGTCCCCGAAGCTATTGCGGATAATATCAGAACAACTGCTGAAAACGCTTTAAATATTGTGGATCAATCCGTTGGTGCCTTGATTGATAGAGATATCGAAGCCGCGAACCAAGCTCTGGCCGAAGGAGTTAACATTGAGGATAAGTTACTCCAATTGGATGAGTCGTTGAGGGATCTTGACCCACAAACTGCGCAGTTATTAGGAATAGTATCAGATAGCATTGATCGGGTGAAAGAATATGGCAATAATGTCGCTGAGACGGCGTTGAACTCTTCTTGTCCATTGCCTGGTGAAGTAACAGAAAACTCTAAAGATTAACTGGGGTAGAAAAGGGAATTGACATTAAACTAGATCATCTCTTAGTTTATTAAGTAAAGAAACTTACCCAGGAGGGTAAACATGAGTGATGAAGAGAAGAAAGATAGTGGCGAGGAAAACCAAGAAAGAAGTGATGTAGAAGATCTAGAGAAAGAAATGGAGTCCAGTTTAAGCGGAATGGGTGGAATGGGAGGACTCGGTCAGATTATGAGTCAGATGGGGGGAATGGGAGCAAGAGGAGGTCACGATCCTCGTTTAACAGAGTCCGTTCATGAAATCCAACAGAAGGTAAACTCTTTAGAACAAAAAGTTGATCAGATTCTCGAGGAGCTGAGCTAAATCAGATAATGGAGATGAGCGGACTCGAACCGCCGACCTCCGCGTTGCGAACGCGGCGCTCTCCCAGCTGAGCTACATCCCCTTGCTAAAATATTATATGATAACCTGAGCTCCCGCTCAATAAATATGGGTGTGCAGCTTTGATTTAGGTTGTTTTTAGGTAATATTCGCTGACTTTTGGTGTAGTGCTGGTATTGAAACAGTTTATTTGTTGATTCTCCTCATCGGCCCGAAGACGCATTGATAAAACTGGAGTAGAATAGTAGTCTTTTATGGTGGTAAGTATGGATAACTTGATCTACATGGATAATGCGGCAACAACGAGGGTGGTACCAGAGGTTAAGCGAAAAATTGATGCTTTTTTAACTGATCACTACGGCAATCCCTCCAGTCTGTATTCGCTTGCTGATACAGCTAGACAAGAAGGCTTAGAGTACAGTAGAAATTCGATTGCTGAATTACTGGGAGTCCAACCTAAGGAAATTATATTTACATCGGGTGCTACCGAGTCTGATAATTTAGCGATTAAAGGAGTAGCTTTTGCACAGGACGAAAAGTCACACTTTATTACATCTAAAATTGAACATCATGCGGTCCTCCATTCATTTCAATGGCTGGAAAAGCAGGGACATGATGTAACCTATCTACCTGTGGACCAAAACGGTTTTGTCCAACCCGAAGACCTGCGCAAAGCGTTGAGAGCGGACACGAAATTAGTCTCCATAATCTACGCCAATAATGAAATTGGGACCATAGAACCAATAGGTAAATTGGCCAATATAACAAAAGAAGCAGGAAGTTTGTTTCACACTGATGCGGTGCAAGCCTTTGGAAAAATGACCTTGGATTTAAAGAATGTCGATTTGTTGTCTGCATCCGGTCATAAAATATATGGGCCAAAAGGTATAGGTTTTCTGTATCGCAAACAGGGAATCAAACTGGAACCGCTAATACATGGCGGCGGACATGAGGGGGGGCTAAGAAGCGGCACCGAGAACCTACCTGGCATCGTGGGGATAGCTAGAGCTGCCGAGCTGAACTACGCAGAAATGACCGAAGAATCGAAAAGACAGAGCGCCCTTCGAGACAAGATCATTAACAATGTTCTGAAAATACCTGATACGGTACTAAATGGGGATAGCGATAGGCGTTTGCCCAATAACACGAACTTTAGCTTCAATTATATAGAAGGAGAGTCTATAGTAATGAAGCTCAATAATTTTAACATAGCTGCAAGCACGGGTTCTGCCTGTTCGTCTCCCAGCCTTGAACCCAGCCATGTCCTTCTGGCGATAGGCTTACCCGTAACGTTAGCCCATGGCAGCTTACGCGTTACTATAGGTCGAGACACCACCGAGGATGATATTGATTACTTCCTTGACAAATTGCCGGGGGTAATTGAGGATTTGCGTGGTGCATCTCCTTTTTCTACCTGATTATATCGTCGAATAATGAGGTGATATATATGTATTCAGAAAAAGTAATGCAACATTTCAACAATCCACATAATCAGAGAAAGATGGAAGATCCAGATGGCATTGGAAAGGTTGGAAATCCTGCTTGCGGTGACGTTATGTGGTTGTATATTAAAGTTAAAGAGCAGGGTGACGAGAAAATAATCGAAGATATTTCCTGGGAGACCTTTGGGTGCACCGCAGCCATTGCTACTTCATCTATGGTCACAGATATTGCAAAAGGTAAACCCTTGGAGGAGGCTCTCAGGGTTACCAATGACAAGGTTGCAGAGGAGCTAGATGGCCTACCACCAGTTAAGATGCACTGTTCAAATTTGGCTGCTGACGCTTTAATTGAAGCTTTGTACGATTACTATCGTAAATCTGGACAGGAGCCGCCCGCTAACTTAGAGAAAAAGCACGAAAAGATAGAGCGGGACATGGAGAGATTGGAAGAAAAATATGGTGATTACCTAAGCATGGAGGAAGAATTACATGCTTCTACCGATAATTAGTCCTTTCGACATAGTTTATTGTTTAATAAACAAATGCTAAAATTGGAGGATGATGGATTTAGTATTTTCGCCAGAAGCTTTGCAATACCGTTCTGCTGGTCATCCTGAAAGTCCAGAGCGTGTGAAAGTTGCTTACAAGTACTTGAGAGACAAATACGAAACGACCCCTCCCCAGAAAGCAAATTATGAAGATCTACTTTTAGTACATAGCAGGGAATTCGTTGAGAAGGTCAAGAATAAAGCTTTTTCCAACCCCGATTGTCCAAAGTACCATGAACTTTTCTACCATGCCCTTCTTTCTGTGGGCGGTGCTATTACCGCTCAAAAGACTCACAATCTTTCCTTGATGAGGCCCCCGGGGCATCACGCTGGTAGGAGTTTTCTTGGTGGATTTTGTTACTTTAATAATCTTGCAATCGCAATTGCAAAATCCGAACTCAAGACCATAATTGTTGACTTTGACGCGCATCACGGAAATGGCACGCAGGACATATTTTTGGGCAACCCTGACATCGTGTACGTGTCTCTTCACCGGTCACCTGGCTTTCCGGGAACGGGACAGGACACGACTCAGAATGCAGTTAACCTACCCATTCCTGCAGATACTGGCCATACTAAATATTTGAACCTTCTCGGGGAGGTTCTTGATGGAATTACAGTAAGTGACTTTGAGCAGCTAGCCCTTTCTGCTGGCTTTGATGGTCACAAGGGTGATCCCTTGGCATCGGTAGGGCTAACGTACGAATCTTTTAATGACATAGGGGCAATGCTCGCAAAACTTGATCTTCCCACCTTTGGCGTATTAGAGGGCGGATATGTTGGGGAAGACCTAGGAAAGAGTATAAACGCATTTTTGACTGGCTTTAACGGGGATAGGTAGACCACTGTCATGAAAATCCTTTCTTATTCAAAGGCCCTTTATTCCAGTTGGCTCTATTATAGCCCAGATAGAATTCTATTTGATGCAGGGGAAAGTGTTAGCAGTATCATGGGTAATAAATCATTTGCCGTCGACAAAGTATTTTTGTCCCACGGTCACACGGATCATATTGCTGGCTTGATAAGCTTGATAAACATTAGAAACAATGCCATGGGGGATAAGAAAAAGCCGCTTGATATCTACTATCCTCGCAACAATTTTCATATCTCTGAGATGATGAACTATTTGTTTAAAACTAATAGCAATATCAGTTACCCGTTAAATTGGCTTCCGTTAAAACCAGCTGAGAGAGTCCAGGTGTTTGGGAAAGACGATTCCAGGTCAGCTCGATATGTCTCGTCTTTTAGGACTGAACACTCTCAGGGAGAGATCTCTTTGGGCTATAACGTTGTTGAAATGCGGCAACGATTAAGATCAAAATACAAAGATTTATCCCAAGAAGAAATCAAAGAAATCGTTCACTCAGAAGGAAGAAACACAGTGGTGGAAAATTATCAACAGAAGTTATTTAGCTACGGGGGAGACTCTGTTCCATTAGATCCCGCAAAGGTAGAAGAAACCGAGGTACTGTGTCACGATTGTACTTTTCTGGATGAAACGGATAGAAAGCAGTTTAAGCATGCGACGTTGCGGGAAGCAATTCAGGTGGGAAAGTCAGCCAACGTTAGAAAAAAATTGATCTGTATGCATATATCATCACGATACAGACAGAACTTTCAGGAGTTTGCTGATAAAGCAATCTCCGATGAGAATCCGTCTTTTGAGGTGGTGGTGATACCACCCGGAAAGATTTACCGAGAGTATTAAGTGTTATTGCTTATCATGCTCGACGGAAGTAGTCATGATGCATGAATCGGTCAGAATCCAGCTTTATTTGGACTAACCGCCTTTGGGCAGCACATAGAAATAGATGACAATGAAGTGGCTTGCACTTCCACCCATGACAAAGAGATGCCAGATCATGTGATTATAGGGTAAGCTATGCCAACCTAGAAAGAGCAATCCTAACAAATAAATCGTCCCGCCAATCAAAATCCATACAAAGCCTGTCAATGGTAAGTTGAGATAAAGGCTCTTCATAATGAAGATGGATAAGAATCCCATGATTACGTAAGTGCTGGCACCGAATTTTGGGAATCTGTTAATGAAAAGACTTTTAAACAGTATTCCCGAAAAAGCGAACGACCAGACCAGCGCAAACATCGACCAACCAAACGGAGAGCGCAAGGTTACGAGCAGAAAAGGGGTAAAAGTTCCTGCTACCAGCAAATAAATCGCCCAGTGGTCAATTACCTGAAGCACCCGCTTAATCTTCCTGGACCGGAAGGCGTGGTAGAACGTGGAGGCAAGGTGTGCAAGAAACAGCGTAGCACCAAATACGGAAACACTAGCTACTCGCCAGGTGTCATGCAAAGGAAGGGCTCGTGTGATTAGGAATATAAAACCGATGGAGCTAAGTAAGGCACCTAGACCATGAGAAAGGCTATTGGCAATCTCTTCTCTTTTACTATAGTATAGTCTCGTATCCAGATTGTCATTGGTTTTACTATGTGGCATGTATATTCAACTTATCGGTCAATTTGTCGATCATATCTGCGGTCATTTCCTCCAGACCGTAATCTGGCTCCCATCCCCATTCTTCTCTGGCAGGGGTGTCATCCATCGAATCCGGCCAGGAATCGGCGATCTCTTGACGTTTGTCAGGTTCGAATTCGAACGTAAAATTCGGTATGTGCTTTTTGATTTCTTCTGCAAGTTCGATGGCAGAAAAACTTAGAGAGGAGACGTTGAAATCGGCGTGGTGTTCTAGATTATTGATATCGGCTTCCGCTAATTGAATCAGTGCTTTCGTACAGTCGGGCATGTACATAAGCGGGAGTATGGTGTCCTTTCTTACGAAAAAAGTGTAATGTTTTTTCTTTATTGCTTCGTAGAATGCTTCTACTGCATAGTCTGTGGTGCCTCCTCCAGGTAATGTTTTGTAGCTGACTATGCCCGGCAACCTTGCCCCCCTCACATCCAATCCAAATTTGTCACAATAATAGTTCCCCAACAGCTCGTCAGTCACCTTTGTGACACCGTACATAGAAGTTGGCCTAAGAATAGTTTCGTTTGGTGTTTTCTTTCGAGGTACTTCAGGCCCAAAAACCCCAATTGAGCTAGGGATAATAACACGCTCTAAGTTATATTGGAGCCCGACTTCCAAAACATTAAAAGTGCCCGTCACATTGATTTCAAAGGCTAGTTGGGGGTTTTCCTCGCCTTTTGCCGAAAGTATTGCGGCTAGGTGAAAGATTGAGTCCACGTGGTACTTATCGATCAGCTGTGAAATTTGGTCTCTGTTCAAAACGTTTAACTTTTCGAATGGACCAGTTAAAAGGTCTTCAGTCGGTTCGGTAGAGTAACCTGTACCGATAACAGAATCGGTACCGTACCGTTCACGTAGTTGAGTTAACAGTTCAGAACCAATCTGGCCTGTTGAACCTATAACTAGAATGTTGTTCATATCTGATTTCATTGTTGAAAGCCTCCGGTGATTTTACAAGAAATTATAAAGCTTTCAGAAATTAAGGCAACAATTGAATAAAGGAATTATTTTGCCATTCTTGCCAAGGTTAGGCAACTTGGGATTTTACAATAGCTTAAGAAAAATTACTTCCATATTCAGTTTGATCGGTTAAGATTACTTGGTTACCCTTTGAACAATTGATCGTTACTACGAAATTGAGGTGAGATTTATGCCGCTGGAAAAGATGGAGGCAGTTGTAACCAATGAGTTACAAGATCTTGAGAAAAAAGGAACTAAGAAAGGGGAAGAGCTAGTAATTACAGGGGTAGAAGAGACGAAAACCGATAATGCCCCGCGCTACCACATTCAGGGTGAAGACGGAGTTTTCTTAAAGATGAATTCGAATTCTTACCTTGGGCTGCACCTTGACGATGAAGTAGTGCAGGCAGAGGAAAAAGCTTCAGAAATTTACGGTTCAGGACCAGGGGCAGTCCGATTTATTCATGGTACTTATAAACCTCATGTAGATCTGGAGTCAAAATTGGCTGACTTCCACGGTAAAGAAGGTTGTGTAATATATTCCTCTGCCTATGCAACCATGACCGGGCTGATTCAACCCCTTACTTCTACAGACACTTTGATCCTTTCCGATGAGTTAAATCATAATTGCATTATAAACGGGATACGGATGGCCAAACCAAAGGGTAAAGATATTTACACGCACCTGGACATGTCAGATCTGGAGCAAAAGTTAGCCGATGCTGTTAATGATTATAGCCGGGTAATGATTATTACCGACGGTGTTTTCAGCATGCGTGGTGATTATCCTGATCTCCAAACGTTAGTCAGTTTGGCGGAAAAGTACGACCCGAAATTTGGTGATGGGGTATTTACAATAATGGACGATTCTCACGGTGTGGGTGCCTATGGAAAAACAGGTAGAGGTACTTGCGAAATCACCGGAGAAAATGGAGTCGATCTTATTGTTGCCACTATGGGAAAAGCACTAGGCGTTAATGGCGGTTACGTAGTGACTAAGGAGAAAATTACCCAATATCTTCGTGAAACCTCCCCGTTCTACATTTACTCGAATCCAATTACAGCACCAGAAGCGAGCGCCGCGATCAAGTCTTTACAGATACTAGATAGCGAAAAGGGACGAAACATGTTAGCGCACCTTCGCGAAATGACGAATTATTTCGAGGATGGGTTGAAAAATCTGGGTCAAGAGGTGATCGAAGGGCCTCATCCAGTTGTTCCATTGATGGTCAGGGACACAAAGAAAACAAGGGATTTGGTCGAATATCTCAAAAAGAACAAAGTATTAGCGACGGCCATTGTCTATCCAGTTGTACCTCAGGGGGACGAATCCATCAGGTTCCAAGTATGTGCTAACCACACGACCGGCGACTTAGACTACGTACTAGAGACCATAGAGAGTTTTTTGCGATAACTTCGGCCGAAGAGTGCAATTCTTGTCGATGACGAAAAATCTTTACGAGATAGTTGATTGTGGGATCACTGATTATGAGGAAAATCGAGTCTATCAAAAACAATTGTTCAAGCAACGCAGGGATGGCATCATTGGCGATACTTTAGTGGTTACCAGGCACGAACCGACAATTACGATGGGGAAATCGGCAGACGAACAAGACTTACTTGTATCCAAATCTTCACTACCAGAGAGAGGCGTGGCTATGTATTACGTAGAACGAGGTGGTGGAATCACCTACCATGACCCCGGTCAAATAGTCCTATACCCGATTTTTGATCTCAGAGGTTATCATAAGGACTTGAGGGAGTTTGTGCACCGATTGGGTAAAACGATGATGGATAGTTCAAAGCATTTTGGTCTTGACGTGGAGCTCCGTACTGGAGATCAAGTTGGTCTTTGGATAGCGGGTCAGAACAAGAAGTTAGGCTCTATAGGTGTACACGTAAAAAATTGGGTTACAATGCATGGATTGGCTTTGAACTTGGATCTAGACCGCAGTAAGTCGAGATTAATTCGTCCATGCGGATTGGAGGACGTGCAATATGTATCGTTAACTGATTACGTTGATTTAGCGCTAGCCGAAGTTCAAGGAATACTCTTGCAATATTTTGAACGTAATTTTTTAAGTTTTAGGAGGAGGAATGAGTGATAATCCTGAGTGGATAAAAACCATTGCGCCCAGCGAAACCAAGAATGAGAAGTTTATCAGTCAGCAACTGGAGCGATACAATTTACACACCGTTTGTCAGGAAGCGGATTGCCCTAATCAAGGAGAATGTTGGAGAAACGGCACGACCACTTTTTTACTACTTGGCGACATCTGTACGAGGAACTGTATGTTTTGTGATGTTGAAACTGGAAATCCGCACGGGGAGGTCGATGAAGAGGAGCCGGAGAACATTGCCAGGGCGAGTGATAATTTAAATCTAGACTATGTTGTGTTGACCTCTGTTGATCGGGATGACTTGCCTGATTATGGTGCCGGTCATTTCAAACAAACGATAAATGAGCTTTACGCGCTTCAGTCACCTCCACTTGTAGAGGCATTGGTACCTGATTTTTGTGGTGAATCCCCGTTGCTCGAGTTAATCACTCATACAAATGTAGATGTTATCGGTCATAACATCGAGACTGTGCAAAGATTATCACCAACTGTTAGGGATAGACGGGCCAGCTACACTATTTCACTCGAAGTATTGCAATTTATCAAAAAAGCTAGCCCGAAAGTGGTCACTAAATCATCAATAATGGTTGGCCTGGGCGAGACGCGACAGGAAATGATACAAGCGATGGAGGATCTAAAGAGGGTTGGTGTGGATATAGTGACAATTGGTCAATACCTGCGGCCATCTCTTGAACAACTTCCCGTTGAGAGGTTTTTGAAGGTGGATGAATTTGAGAATTTGAGACAGATTGGGTTGAATCTTGGGTTTGCGGCGGTCCTTTCCGGTCCTTTTGTGCGGAGTTCTTACAAAGCAAAGGACACCTATAGGGCTGCAAGGCAAAAGCTGTAACTGAATGACCAGCAAACTACCCGAAGGAGTCCAAATAATGATTGATGAAGTAAGCCTGAGGATAATTATGGATTTACCTATTAGACACCCAACTATCAATATCGCTCTGGAGGAGGCCATTGCAAAACATGTAAGCGATAAATACAGTCCTCCAACGGTGAGGTTCTGGAGAGATCGTTTTTCGGTTATTGTTGGTAGATCACAAACGGTAACTCAGGAAATAAATGTAAATTCTTGTAAGGATAAAGTAATTATTACTCGTAGACCATCGGGGGGCGGAACGGTGATTCACCACCCCAAAAACCTGAATTACTCAATTTACCTGCCTTCCAAGAGTTCAAAATTGATAGGAGATAATCCTAAACAATACCTAAAGCCATTAAGGAAGTCGTTGCAGGGGATAGGAATCACTTCTAGACTGGAACCAAACGGGTTATTTGTGGATAATTTCAAGTTAAGTGGGGTCGCTCAAACTAAGCGCTGGGGGTTTTTGCATCACGGTACTCTCTTGCTCAGTAGCAATAAGGCTATGAAAGATATGGATAAAATATTGCTCTCCCACAAGGACGACTATAGGGACAAGTCCGGCTTTGTGGCATCTAAGCCTTCTCCAGTGAGTAACCTTAAGGCGTTAAGTGGTCACAGAGTTCCCCTTTACCCGTTGATGGATAGCTGGATTGATAACCTGTCAGAATTCTTAGAGATGAACCCGTTTAGTGGCACTATATCGCAGAGCGAGTGGCAGTCGGCTGAAATATTACGAGAAAATAAGTATTCTACAAAAGAATGGAATTATAGATTTGAACTTAATGCGCGTTAACGCTAGGGTTGGCAAGGATAACAGATTTCGTAGCTATTAAAGCTCTTCTTGCGTTTTACCTTAGCGTTGGGACCATTACTATAAATGATAAAAACAGGCAAGTTTTTTATACCTATAGTAGTGTTAATAGGGGCCATTGTATTGTTTAATCTGCCCGCAGATGCTGGAGACACTGCTGTTACTAATGAAACCGGTTTTACTCTCGGACAACTTTTGCTAGGCTGGCGTATCATGACAAGTGGATTTATTGAACCTGGCAATATTATTGAAGATACCAACTTAGGTGAGATAATAACAAAGTTGAAAGATTACGCCGGGTTGATGGGTTCGCCGGAATCTATTCAAAGACGGATTGAACGTCTCGGAGAGAAATATCAACTGGCACAAACAAAATTCCTATGGAAGTACCAGTCAGGTTACTGGGGTTGCAACTCGGATACAAATATTAAGTTATCTGGTCCAGAAATCCAGTCAGATTTATCTGAGCAAAAGGGTCAGGAATTTCTCTACTTACAGTTCAATAACCCCAATGATTATGCTTTGGTCAATCTGAGCGATAAGTATCTTTCACCCCCTCTAGACACATATAGTCTGGAGTTTTGGATTAGACCGATGGAGGTAGTTACTGGACTCCTACTGCAGACTGCTGATTGGCGTTTAACCTTAAGTGCAAATCGTCTTACAGTGCACTCTACCGTCGTTGAAGATATTAGTCTAGATCAGCAACTTATTGCAGAATATTGGAATCATTTAGCCATCATTTCTAATGGCGAGGTACTGTTCATTTACCTGGATGGAGCGCTGGTGGCTGAAACGGATGTGAATAAACCTGTTCCTTTGGGCAATGAGTTAAAGTTTGGCGGTGGTTTTGTCGGAGGTATTGATGAAATCAGAGTGAAACCCAGACAGGTGCAGCCGTTGGAGATACATTTTGACCAACCGATTGACTATTCAATTGGTTACCCCTTTGTTAGCTGGGCGGGCGAAACTCTTTCTGGTTCTGAGTTATGGCGATTTTACGCAAGTCTGCTGGTGTCGGGACTTAGAATTAAGCAGGAAAGTAAACTTTCATCGATAGATCCCCAACAACTAAGCAGGATCAGCGAATTCCTCTTAGGTGAAGTAGAAGGAGTGCCTCCACCTCCCGCTTCTCTGTCACAAGCAATAACCCGCAACCTGGAAGCTATTAGCGCTATGGCCTCCCAAAAACAATTGTCTTCTAAAGAGCGAGAAACTATTTCTACCACACTAACAGACCTAATGGGTTACCTGGATTTGACCTAATACTTCCACCAAAGCATAAAATTCTCGATTTTGTCTTCCTCGATTATGTTTGTCAATATAGCTCCGATTTTCTGACCAGAGTCCGTCCGTAGCTCGGCTGATGAACCGTAGAACCATTCTTTTGCAAGAGAATGACCCGATGCTATATACTCTAAGCTTTGAATTAACAGTTCGAGAATATCAGCGTCTCTAGCAATTCTAGAGATAATACCTCGATCATAATCCAAGATAGTCTGGAGGTCGTCCAGAAAGCTACCGTCGAATATATTCGTTAGTGCTTCGATTTGTTCCCTTATAATTTCTCTGGTTAAGTGAGGGTTTTTGTTCAAATACCTTTGAGCCAACCTATCTAAATCACCAGTTCTCGCCTCTGCAATATCGTGAAAAAGACATAAGAACCCAGTCTTGTAGGGATCTACGCCTTCAAGTCTTGCTAGGGCAAAGCCAATTGCGGCAGTCCTAAACGAGTGCTCAGCTACCGATTCCGGGTTTTCAATTCCAAGCTTAAACCATCCGGTTCTTGGCGTTCTTTTTAATTGCCCCAGCTCGAAGAAAAACCGGGTTAGCTCTTCGTGGTTGTTATCTTGCAATATATTAACCTCCTTTGATGTGAAAATGATTTCTGTTGAGCCTATGGACAAATCTTAGAATCCAATGAGTGTGAGTACCCTTGGTTGGTTTCCTCTCGTGCTCTGTGCTTATGAGTCCCGGAAACCTCACATGTAACTTTCCAACATTTCTGCGGGATCAGCAACGGTACCTTATCAAGGATAAATATATCTTGATTGAGTGACACTTTTCCTTGTGCTATTGACGCTCGAGTTCAATATTTAATTGTGGATTTAATATTAGGAAGTGAGATGAAAAAGACAACAAAAATTTTAATCGGCGTACTTTTAGTCCTTTCTGTTTCTTGGTTTCTTTCCAGTAAGGTAGGCCAACGGACGTTTGTGAATATTACTTCCGTTCACGAGACCAAGACGATTGGACAGGAAAGAGCGATTAAAGGAATTTATCTTAACTCGAGATCGATTTCTGTTGAGAATACAGTTCAGATTATTAGAAAAATCACAGAGCACGGATTTAACGCTGTGGTAATTAACGTAAAAAACGTGGCCGGAGAAATCACGTATGCATCAAAGGTTCCGCTTGCAAAACAATTGGGAGCAGTTACCGGCAGACTTGATATAACTACAATTGTAGAGAAGTTTCATGAGAGCGGAATATATGTGATTGCAAGGCTAACGTGTTTTCGCGACCCCGTATTAGCAGCTTTTTGCTGTAGCGGTGGTAACTGGGCCAACCCAGATGATTCAACAGCGAAACAGTACAATATAAACATCGCAAAAGAGGTCTCTACCCTGGGGTTTGACGAGTTACAGCTTGATTACATTAGATACTCGGATGGCCCAGGCAAAATTGGGGGTAATTATTCACACCGTAGTAAAGTAATCGCAGGATTTATAGAACAATTACGAAGCCAGATATCACCACACGTAAAGTTGTCTGCCGATGTTTATGGCCGGACGTTGTGGGATTGGAACTCGAAAGACATAGACCCAATAGGTCAGAACTTGCGGTATATCCAGGATCACGTCGATTATTTGTCCCCGATGATATATCCTTCACACTATAGAGATCCTAGTTTGGTCTATGATCCATATAAGCTGGTGGATTTGGCTCTAAAGGCAGGGAGCTCACGCTTGGACGTTGGAGTTAGACCGTTTATTCAGGGATTCGATCGTAGCCTGCCCTCTAACATGAGTTTGGTGGAATATATACAAGAAGAGTTACAGGCCCTTGAGGACAACGACCAAAGAGGGTTCCTGGTATGGAACCCTCGCTCGAACTATGATTCCCTGTGGGAGGCTATCGAAACTTATTAGGTATTTTCCCTATTTTGCGCAACCTTTTGAGATTACTCTCTAATCGTTGCTGGAGTCGCTTTGAAGCATTTCGTGAATCTCCCTGATCCTTGCGTCCGCTTTTGAAAAAATAGTTCCATCGGGATACTTTCCATTTTGTTGACTGGTGCCAGGGTTCTCGTCCATTAGAATTTCAAGGCCTTCGCCTATCGTTTCTACCGGGTAAATATGAAATCGTCCGTTTTCAACTGCGTCTAGTACTTCCGAGTTCAGCATTAGATTATCGTGGTTATCCTTGGGGATAATTACCCCCTGTTCGCCGGTTAAGTCCTGATCTTTGCAGACTTCAAAGAAACCTTCAATTTTCTCTTTGGCGCCTCCAATGGGTTGTACCTCACCTTTTTGGTTGACGGACCCAGTTACAGCAATTCCTTGCTTAATCTCTACATCGGCTAGACTGGAGATAATTGCATATAACTCCGTACTTGACGCACTATCACCGTCAACTTTGGAGTAACTTTGTTCAAATGTTATGTTCGCAGTCAAGGAAAGAGGCTTATCGTAAGCAAATTTTCTTCCTAGGTAACCTTTCAAAATCATAACCCCTTTTGTGTGGCTGCTTCCAGATAACTCTGCTTCTCTTTCGATATTTACCACACCTTCTTTGCCAGCATATACGTTTGCAGTAATTCTGGAAGGTTTTCCAAAGCTGAAGTCACCAGTATCTAAAACTGATAGGCCTGTGATTTGTCCTACTACTTTGCCTTTAGTATCAATAAATATTTTTCCCCTATTGATGTATTCGTGAATTTTGTCTCGTACCAGACTTTTTCTTTGAATTTTTTCTTCCATAGCTTTTGCTACGTCCTCTGCGCTTACCAACGTTGAGTCTTCCTGGCTTGCCCAATAACTAGCTTCTTTAATCAGTTCAGTAATCTCGCTAAATTTCGTAGAAAGCTTTTCTTTATCTCTGGCCATCTCTGATGAGTACTCAATTATTTTTGCCACACCCGACTTATCGAAGTGCTTGACCTCCGGTATATTCTGGGCTTTGTCACAAATGAATCTAGCTATATTGTTCTCCTCGTCAGATTTCCAGTCCATTTCATAGTCAAAGTCAGACTTGATATTGAACAGCTTTTGGAAGTCCTCTTCAAAGCTGTTAAGAATGTTATATATCCTGCGATTGCCAATCAACACAACTTTAATTTTAAGAGGTATTGGTTCCGGTTGTAGGCCCTTGGTTGACGCGTAACCTAGCATTTGGGCAGCATCCTCGATCTTTATTCTTCCTTGATTTAATGCGACTTTTAAGCCTTCCCAGCTCAAACCATATCTGAATAAGTTATCTGCTTTTAGCACCAGGTAGCCCCCGTTGGCTTCGTGCAACGCACCTGGCTTAATCATGGTAAAGTCAGTGGACATCATACCAAATTGCGCCTTACGCTCTACTGCTCCAAACAGGTTTGGGTACGTAGCATTTTCTTCAACTACTACAGGTGCCCCTTCTACGTCTGAGTTGTTAATTAGCACATTTACCCGATACTTGACAAACTGATCCTGTCCCTGAGAAAGTTGAACCATTGCGGTGCCTGTTTTATTGCTCGAATTGTTGTTTACAAAATCGTCAATGTTGTCCAAAATATCTTCCTTAACGTCGTAAAGATAACTAAGGGCCTTCTCGTTATTCTGGTACTTGCCCATTAGTTTTCTAAACATTGGGTCCAATAAGAAGGAAATGGCTTCTTTCTTAAGATTTTGCACGTTTTCGTTTCGGTTTTCCTCAACTTCCATTACGCGTTGCATAGTTTCTTGGATCAATTCCTGAAGCTCTTCCTGCTGTTTTTCAAGCCGTTCTTGCTCATCTTCCTGAAGTTGGTTAAACTTCTCCTGACCCATGGGCTCATCTTCATCGGACTTCGGTACGGTATTCAGGCCGAAGGGAGTTCGTTGTAGTATAAATCCTCTATCAGAGGCTTCTTCTTCTAATTTTTCAAAGAGCTGTTTCTTCTTTTGGTTGAATTTCTTGTCGATTGCTTCCTTGCGGTTTTTGTATTCCCCTGATTCCAACTTATCTGAGATCCCATCTTCTAGATGTTCTACGAGTTCGTCCATATCTTCTTTGAATTCGCTGCCTCTGCCGGTATCCATCTTCAAATATTGAGGCCGATCTGGGTCGTCAAAATTGTGCACGTAAACAATGTCAGGTGGTTTTTCTTCCTTTCTACTATTCTTTTTCAGAAACTTGTTAACTGCAGAAGTTTTACCCGTGCCGGGTTGTCCAGCAACGTATATGTTATACCGATTTTCTTCGTCTTTGACCCCAAGACCCAACTCGATGGCCTTTAATGCTCTATCTTGTCCTATGATATCTTTTAGAGGTTTCAATTCCTTTGTTGTTTCAAAAGAAAAATTTTCCGGGGAACAAATCCTTCTCAAGTCAGATACATCAAGTTCTTTGTTCATCTTTACTTAGCCCTCCTTGCGGAAATAGTAATAAAGAGAGGCATGTAGTTCAATCGTACGAAACATCACTTCTGGATTACGCTAACTCCATCCACTCCAACTGCAGGTGTTTTTATGCCGTTAACCCACAACGGCTCCTGGCTTAAGGTTACCGGGCCTTGCAGTAAATCATAGACGTTTCCAGCTATCATGGTATTCTTTACTCTACCGGCGATAGCACCTTTATCTATCTTGTAAGCAACGTTAACATTGTTAGAAAATTCGCCAGACAGGACGTTGCCTTGCCCAAGTCCTAACACTTGATCTACTAAAAGCCCTTTATCCACATTCGCGATAATTTTACCCAAAGTTTTATGTCCAGGGTTAATGGCCATAGAGGTCGGATTTGCATTTGGCATGTTTCTGAAATCGGAGTCCCCGATAAGACCACCCTTTATCCCATTTCCAGTTGGTCTTGCCTTTAATAACGACGCGGACCTTAGATCGTGGAGGAACGTATTGATAACGCCGTTCGCTATTAACTGTTTGCTATCAGCGGGGATCCCCTCATCATCGAAACTTCTCTTAGAGGGGGAATCCGCTATAACTCCACCGTCACGCAGGGAAAAGTTTTCGGCAAAAATTTTCTGATCTAGTTTACCCCCTAAGGGAGAGGCACCTTGAAATACGTTCATCCCGTCAAATCCCACTATTAATGGCAGTAAAAGAACAACAAGTCCCTTTGGCGTAAAGATTACCGGGTAATTCCCGTTTTCAAGATTTGTCTTTTCCCGTGCCCACTTGAGTTTTTTCTTTGTACGATTCAGTAGTGTTGACAAATCTAATTGGTCTCTTGTTTGGAATCTCACACTTTCGTTCAAACTGAAGATGTCGTTAGAATCGATTTGTTGAACTTCTACAGAAATGGAAATCCCGGAACGCCTTTCTTCTCTATGTAGCCCATTACTATTGCGAATTTCTATGTTAGAAATAGATCTCTTCAAACTAACGTCTACTGATAGAGCTTGGTCGTAGTTATGGAGGTCCTTTATAACACCTTGACCTAGCCCGATAAGTTCATCTGCCTTTACTTTTTCAACTTCAGGGTCGAAGGTAGTTGTTGTGGCAGTCTTGTTCGGTGTCGGAAACTGAAAACTAACTTTTTCCCCGATGGTTGATGCTTCTATCGCCTTATCAACTATTTCGTCGAGATCGTTCATGTACGTTGTGGTAGAAAAGCCCAGTTTGCCTTCTTTGATGAGTCTTAGCGCTACTCCAGTAGTGTCATAGGATTTCACAGATTCCAGTTCTCCGGACGTGAACTTAACGGGGATTGATTTGCTTGAGATTCGGAAGACTTCAGCACTATCAGCGCGGTTGGTCGATCTTTCTAATAGTTTCATTATCTACCACCCACAGTCAAGTTATCGATGATTATATGTGGAGAGCCGTCAGTTACTGGTAGAGGAAATTGGCCGCCTTTTCCACATCCACCTGCCGAACCTATGATTTTAAGGTCATTACCAATCGCCCTTATATTATTGAGGGTTTTGAAAATATTGCCAGTTAAAACCACATCTCTAACCATGGGACCAACTTGTCCATCATTGATCAGCTGGCCATATCCTGCGCTGAAGGTAAACTGCTCTAACTGAGTTTGGCCTCCATAGGCATCTTGGGCGTAAATTCCTTTTTCGATCGAACTTAATAATTCCTCCCACGAAGCCTCACCATTCTCTATATAGGTATTTGTCATCCTTACTATCGGTTCGTGGCGATAGGAAACGGCTCGTCCGTTACCTGTGGGACGCTGGTTCATTTTTGCTGCAGTTTCACGTGAATGGAGGAAACTATTTAACTTACCGTTTTTGATTAAATAGGTTTTTTGTCTTGGAACTCCCTCGTCATCGAACTTGGTATTGCCTCTTCTCCCCTCAATATACCCGTCGTCGACAACATTGAGTTCCTCAGGCCCAAATTTCTTGCCGAGTTTCATTACTTCCTGTAATCTTGTATTTTTGTAAAAATGATCTGCTTCGCATAGGTGGCCAAATGCCTCGTGTATGAAAACTCCAGCCAGTTTCGGATTGAGCAATACACTGTAAGACCCACCATCAACCGGTTTTGCGTTCAGCAGTTCAATTGCTTTTGCTGCAACGTGTTCAGCCATCGTTTGCCTGTCAACTACTTCTTCAAACCCGGCGGACTCACCAATACTATCGTGGTAAACCTGAATGTTACTGTCCGTACTCCGAGCTACAGCGACTAAAGCCAACGTGATATCGGGTATTTCTTGCTCTATGTAAGCACCTTCAGAATTTACAAAGGTAAGCTCTCGGTATGAATCAGAGTAAGCTACTTTGGAAGACTCGATTTCATCGTCAAAATCAAGAATGATGGTGTTGTAATCCTCTAGAATCTTCCTTTTTTTTTCCAGTGGGACGGCCCTAAAGTCTTCCTTTAGATTTTGGTATATTTTTGTCTGGTAAGTGTTAACGTCTGCAAGTCTGACAGGCTCACCTTTGAACGTAGCCGACGCTTTACCAATTTGATAGGCTTGATTTACCTTACTTTTAAGATCGTCCACTGAATTGAATGTTGCAATGCCCCAACTGTTTTCGACGAGAGTTCGGACTATACCCCCGAACTCGACAGAAGAATCGAGACTGGTTAGATTATCTTTTTCATATATAATATTTGTTCTAAACTCTTTTTCCAGCCTGATTTCAGTAAAATCGCCTTTGCTGACACTTAGAGCTTTTTTCAACTCTTCCTTCACACTTACCTCCTCTCTCTCAAAAATTATTCTGTTGGAATCTCACATAATTCAAACTATAATGAATGTTAAGTTGATAGGCAACTTTAAAGAACTTCATTGGTAGTCCGGGAACTAGAATTCAGGGGGGGCTAGTTGGAAATCTTTTTTGATTCTTTTATGACGGTAGTTCGGGCCGTCTTTAAGATATTAGTTATTGTGTTAACTGGCTTTGTTTGAAGCTCAGATCGTAATATAGTGGTGATCGATTAGACGGTTCTAGATGGAGGTTTTTTTGAAAATGGGAGAGATCAACTTATCGCATTACAGTACTTTTTTTATTGACATGGATGGAGTTCTTGTAAGGTCGGATGAGCCCATACCTGGAGCAAAGCAGAGCTTTTGCAAGTTGGCGAGGTATGGTGATATATTCATTCTGTCAAATAACTCCACTAAATCCCGTCGTCAATTTTCTTCCCGCTTACAAGACCTTGGGTTCGAGATAGAGTATGGGGCAATTCTGAATAGCGCTTACATTGTGTCAAGCTTTTTATTCAGTGAAATGGGTTCTGTCGATGTATTTCCGGTTGGGGAGAAGGGTTTAAAAAAAGAGCTTGTTGAAATGGGTCACCGTATTGTTGAACCGGAAACCGCGGACGTGGTAGTTGCTGGGATGGATCGGGGAATCACTTATGACAAACTGTCAAAGGCCTTGCGGGCGTTGATGGCTGGCGCAAGGTTTTTTGCTACAAATCTGGATAAAACTTTTCCAACTCCTGAAGGACAGTCAGCTGGTGCCGGAGCCACAGTGGGAGCAATACAGGGAATGGGTTTCCCACCCGAAGAAGTTGTTGGAAAACCTTCTATAATCGCGGCAAAGATTGCACAAGAACGTGCAGCTGTATCTTATCCTTCGCGATGTTTAGTGGTAGGAGATAGGCTAGAGACGGATATAGAGTTAGCAAATAAAGCTGGCATGGATTCCGTTTTAACTCTAACTGGGGTTGAAGATCGAAGCAGTCTGACAAATAGCAGGATAAAGCCCACTATAGCCATCGAATCTCTATCAGATTTACTGAATTTGCCGAGAACGTCCCAGGGCTTACCCTAGAGATAAATCGGCTTGTTTCAGTCCAGCCCGGCACTCAACCCGCCCTGCTTTCTTAAAGATAGTGTAAATACAAATTCAGTTCCGAATTGAGTGCCAGGCACAGTCTCGCCTGGTTTGAGGTAGTTAGTTCTTGGTTTAAAGAAGTTTTTCTACTACCCCGCCCGGGAGGGCGGGGTAGTTGGCTTGTAGGTTAAATGGTTACCTTGTAACGAGAACGTGATAGGGTTCAGCTCTCTTAGCTGATTGAGCAGGTGCTCCAACCGCACTCCACACACTTATTACAACCACCTTCGTGAATCACTTTCCCCCCACATTCCGGACATTTTTCCAAGTCCTCTGCCTGGTTTAAGGGGTGGGTTGGATCGTCAATTATCGGACGGTTACCTTCCTCTTGTTTGCCTCCTGACGTAGCGCTTTGATATAGTTCTAGAGACTCAGATAAATCTATTGCATCGCCCAACTCTGCCAGCTCATCTTCTAGAACTTTCTGTACGTAATCACTTGGTTTGAGGACTCTCTCCAGTGCACCGTCCCCCTTCATATTCATTACCTGCCGAGACTTTGACCCATCTCGATAGACTGTAAGTCCTTTTAATCCAAGTTTGTGGGCGATTAAGAACGAATTAAACACATCTTCCGGCTTGGCGGAATTGGGCATATTTATTGTTTTGGATATGGATGCTGATATCCACTTTTGCCAGGAGGACTGAGCAATGAGATGATCCGCGTAGTGAATATCCAGAGCGGTTACGAAAACTTCCCTTAACTCCTCTGGAACTTCATCTATATCCACTAGGCTTCCATAGTTATCGTTAATTCGCGCCAGCAGTTCATCAGTGTAGAGACCTCTGTCTTTTAACTCTTGTTCAAAAATCTCGTTCGCATAATAAAAATCTCCCGCCGTTACGTTTTTTTCATAAGCAAGCGAGAACTCTGGCTCGATTCCGTGTGAAGTGTCTGCAATCATCGATATGCTTCCTGTTGGTGCGACGGTTGTGGTCATGCCATTTCTGATACCGAGTTCTTTTACCTTATCTATCAACGATTCCCAGTCTTTTGTTTGTTCTTCAGCTTCGTAGTAAGCCGCGACTGGTAACTTACCATTCGGATAGTCTGTATCTTCATATATAGGGAAAACTCCTCGTTTTTTTGCTAGCTCGATTGACTCATCCATTGAATAATAAGTCAAATGTTCAGCTAGCGTTTCCATCATCTTGTAACTTTTTTCCGAATTATATGGAATCTCAAATTTATATAGCAGGTTTGCCAGCCCCATTACACCTAGACCGATTTTTCTTGATTCTTTCGTCGACTTTTCAATTTTGTCGAGTGGGAAGTTATTCATATCCAGAACGTTATCGAGAAATTGAGTTGCATCCCGCACCACCGCTTCGTATTTATCCCAGTCGAAATCGCCATCGTCCACAAATTTATGAAGATTTATTGAACCAAGGTTACAGGATTCGTAGTCGTATAAAGGCTGTTCTCCACACGGATTTGTTCCGGAAATTTTACCCTTAGCGGGTTCTAATACGTTATACTCGTTAATTTTATCAAAAAATATCATCCCTGGATCTGCTGATTCCCAGGCAGAGTGAGCAATTAACTCCAATATAGGCTTTGGATTTTCCTTTTCTACAACCGAATCTGTTCTAGGGTTAATTAATTCATAATTTTGTTTCTCTGGGTTGTTGAAAACCTCCCAAAATCGGTTGTTGGTTCCTACAGATATGTTGAAGTTTTCAAGTTTTCCTTCATTTCTTTTAACATCAATGAATTCTTTGATATTTGGGTGATTGATATTCAGTATGCCCATGTTTGCCCCTCGCCTTTTACCACCCTGTTTAACCACATCGGTTACTGTGTCAATTATCCTCATGAAGGATAGTGGGCCCGAGGCTACCCCGGAAGTTGAGGCAACTATGTCACCTTCCGGTCTAAGCTTTGAGTAATTTATACCCACACCACCACCGCTTTGGAAAATTAGTGCTGCGTCCTTGGAAGCATCCATGATTTTTCCCATATCGTCCTCAATTGGGAGGACAAAACATGCACTTAATTGACCGAGTCTGGTGCCTGAGTTCATGAGGGTGGGGCTGTTGGGCATAAACTCCTGATTTACGAGCATATTGAAGTAATTTTGCCAGTTATCGTGATATTTGTTGAAATGCCCTTCGTCAAAAAGGGTAAGAACTTCTTTGTAATCAGTTTTCATTTGCCCCATGTTGGCTAATTCAATATATAACTCAGTCATCGACTTGAAAGCCCACTCATTGATATAGTGGTTATTAAAGTTGTATCGATTCCCGTATTCGGTAAATTTTTTTAAGTAATCAGCCGCGTTATGGTTCATCTTACGGTCACCATTTAATTCAAATATTCTTGCGTCGCGAAGAATATCTGGAATTGTTACTGTTGTGGCAACCCGCTCAAACAATTCTTCAGGCGTTTCTACTATTTTTCCGTTTCTGTCTCGGAGAAGATACCTCGCTGCTAATACGCGAAGTGCTTTAAGGCTAAATTTTTTTCCTATTTTGCCTAGCTTGTTTTTGTTTAGTAATTTTTGTTTTTCTCGGCGCTTTTGTCTATGCTCCTGCCGATATAGAATATAAGCTTTAGCTGTAGAGTAATAACCCTCCTCAATGAGAACTTTCTCTACAGTGTCCTGAATGTCTTCAACTTCTGGTATCGCATCTCCACCGTAGATATCCTTTAGGTCGTCAGTTACCTTGTGGGCTAAAGTGTTCGCCTCCTTCATCTCCCCGGAGGCTACCGCTTGCGACGCTTTGTAAATTGCGTTTTTAATTTTTTGTTGATTGAATTTGACGATAGACCCATCTCGCTTTTTAACTTTTTTGATAACCACTTTTTCCACCTCGGTATAACTTAAGTTTATTCAAAATAATCCATCAAACAAGCGCCAGGAGAAAGAGAAAAATTTGAGCTAGAGCCCTATCACAGGCAAATACTGCCTAGATTACTGTAAAATATCCTACCATTGGGATTGCCCGGAAAATTGTTGTTACGAGGAATCGATTTGGGTAAACTTGAATAATTCCCAAATGTAGGAATTATTGCAGATTATTTGTCCGATTGAGTTACCCGTATGATTAATTCCATTGGCAGGGGTTGCTGCTTGATAAATGAGAGATGTTACTTGTATTGATATAATTGCTTTGACAGGTAAGTTTGATCGTTCATTACCAGAGGACAAGCTCTTGAGACATGTTGCATCACCAAAATTAGCCGAGGAAGCCCCAGGGCTTGCCCTGGGGAGGAATCGGCTGGTTTTTGTCCAGCAGTCAATCGAGCACGTTTCCTCTATTTTTACCAAAATGCGAGGTCAACGTTTAGATTACCTGCATACTTTCTCAAGGATCATGTCCTCGATTGACTGCTGGGTCTTCTTTTGTAAAAGATCAAAGATAGTAGTTAAGATTGTTTTTCTACAAGCCCCGCACCTTGGTGCGGGGTAATTGACTCATTTGAGTGGTAGGTGCCCGTTTGTGAAAGAAAGTTGCATTACCTTGGTAGTTAACAAACGCTGGATGAGGAGACAAAGTGGTAGGCACCCAGAATTTGTTTTAGATGATTACTTAGAAGTCCTTGAAAGGGAGAAGATTGCACATATTAGGTAATAATGTCTCAATATTATATCGAAGCTGATGGAAGAGTCTTCCTAATTAAAAGACAAGGGAAGTTTGTATTTCCTGCGAGGAAAAGCGAGATACCCTTTACTTTTGCAAGGAAGAAAACGATAGACTTGGGGCAACAGGAAATCGTGTACTGTGTCCCACAACTCAAAACTCATCCCTCCAAGTGGATGCACAAAGAAGAGATTCCTTTGCGAGATGACGTGGACAAGGTAGTAAGGAAAGCGGTAAACTATTCGCTACCGAGAGTGGTAGTGGAAGGGATCATTATCGATAAAGAGGGGAAAGTTTTATTAGTTAAACCTTCCAGAGGATATAATAAAGACAGTTGGACTTTACCGGGCGGGTTTATGGTATATAGTGAAACTCCAGAACAAGCAATCGTTCGCGAGACCCAAGAGGAGATAAGTGTTGAGCCACAAGGTTACCACTTACTAAATGTATTTAGCTCGATTGGAGATAATAACAGTTACCAGTGGGTAGTACTATTCTATAAAGTCGAGATCAACCCCGCCGACAAGGTCGAGCCCAGTCATGAAATTGAACGAGTACGCTGGTTCTCGTGGGATGAGGCAATGTGCGTAATTAACAGTTCGGTAATGAAGGCTGGGTTCAAGGAAGCATTGAAGAAAAGCTCCATAGCCCGTTGGTCGCAGTAGACCTTTAAATGAAATTCGAAAATACGGGCTTCAAATGGCTTTCCCTCGGAGGTAATCCATTGTACGACATGCAAGGTCTTAGGCTGAGAGCCACGTTCCGTTATTTGGTCCACCACCTTAGGCCTGTCTCGGTTCATTAATTCATTCCTGCTTCGCTCCGAGATTTGAGCACTGTGCAAAGGTTCACTCAAGATATATAATATATAGACATAGGAGGATATGAGAAATGAAAAAACTATTTTTACCGGGTTTTGTGACTATCTTCCTTTTGGCTTTAGTTGGTAGTTTTGTTCTTTCAGGGTATGCCATAGGAAGCGCAGACTTAGTTGTTCGGGAAATATCGTTTTCATCAACAAATCCAACCGCCGGCGAAAACGTGACTGTTTCAGCTACTATTTTGAACCAGGGGCCAGGTGATGCATCCCGGTTCTACGTTCGGCTCTATGTAGATGGAGTTAGAAAACACTATAGGCAAATTCCTTTTGGTCTCGACTCTGGTGAAACTGACACCGTAGAGTTCTCATGGACTGCTGTCAGTGGGCAACATGAAATCAAGGTAGTTGCTGATGAACCTTTTGATAAGGTTAGTGAGTATAATGAACAAAATAATGCTTATCGACAATCTATTTCTGTCCTCTCCGGTTCTAGCGTCAGCGGAGCCTCTGAGTTAAAGGTTGCCGTGGCAAGTTTTACTGATAAGAGCAACTCAGGGTTCGCAAATGTCAGTAACGGTGTAGCTGATTTAGTTGTCCAAAATCTGGTCAATAGCGGTTTTCAAACACTGGAACGTCAGCAACTGGAGAGCGTCCTACTTGAACAACAGTTTAATCCGGTAAATACTTCTCAACTTGCACAGGCAACACGCATTGCTGGAGCAGATGCCTTAGTGGCTGGTAGCGTAACCAATATCGACGTAAATAAGACTATGCTTAACCTGGGCTTTCTTTCTGTCACCGGAGTCACTGTCACCGTTGATTTATCTTATAGGGTGATCAGTGCCTATACAAGTCAAATACTTGGTGCACAGTCCGTAACTGCTAAGGCAGAGGGCGAAACGGATGCTTCGTTCAGGATAGGAACTATGCTGAACTCCCTGTCACAAGTCAGTCAAAATGTCTGTGGTGGCGGTCTACGAACCAGTAAGAACGTTTACTATCAAGGGGAGGTTATCACGGTGGGCTATTTAGACCCTTTCCCTCCATCTAGTTTGACAATCCAGTTTTCAAATGCATCGGGACCAATTGGACCTTCACTTTTTAGTAATTTTAAGACAACCAGTGGCGGTAATAGATGTGCCACCTGGAGTTGGAATCCGTCAGGTACACTCCCTCCTGGAACGTATAGCGTAGATTTGTACTCCTGGCCCCCAAGTTCACCAATTGCCTCAAAAGGTTTCCAAGTCTCAGGTGGTGTGGCTCCACCTAACTGGGTAGGGCAAGTTACTTTCGGTACTCAACAGTTTCAGGACAGCATAGTAGGCGATGCAGTTGAGAAAGCCTTAACCAAAATGAGCACTTCGTTAGTAAATACTCTCAACAATTCGACGCCGACATTACTCAATCAAAGAGAGCAATATACACAACCGCAGCCCTCTGAACAACCAGAAGAGCAGGAACCGGAGCAAGGTCAACCATTACAGTGCAGGATTGTGTCCATGGAAAGCGATGATAAGGTCATCTTGGCGGGAATTGAGAGAGAATGCGGAAAGAATGCGGGGATACAAGAGGACGATATATTTTACATCTATCCTGCGTCAGAAGTGATTGATCCTTCTACCGGTAATGTTATTGAAATAATACCTAAGACCGACCAGCCTTCTGGAAAGATAATAATTCTTAACGTCTACGACAAGATCTCGAGGGCACAGCTCATTGGTAGTTTTAACATTAATGTGGGAGACCTCGCCATTTTAAAAGAATGACTTTTTTGTTAAATAGCACCTAAGACGCTCGAAACCCGAAGGTAGTGATTTGGTTGAGTGAAATCAGCCCCGGTGGGCAGCCGAGGCTGATTTTGCCGTTTGCGAATAGTTCATCGACCTACTACCCCTTAATTATCCCCCTCGCCTCGTCTATGATTTCACCTATCCCTTTA
>CAZTJJ010000003.1:45187-62023 GCA_964614065.1 uncultured Thermotogae bacterium | reverse complement strand
AGCCAAAGAAATATGACCAGGAGAAATCCCGTAAATAGAGAGATGAGTGAACTATCGAGATCAAACACGAAGTCCGGTGAGCGTATCTTGCTAATTGGTTTCTTGAACAACCAGTATAACAAGATCGCTATCAACAGGATAGCGATTGATTCTTCGATGTACTCCAGACAGAACAGGTGTCGTATGTATGTTCTACTGAGGAAAAACAACGTTATACCTCCACCAACGGAGACAATAAGGGCGTAGACGATCAACGATAGGTCATCTAACCTGAATTTGCCTTTGGTGGGGCCGGGTAGAAGTGCCCAATTGAGCTTGACAAAACTCAGCGCTGTTCCTAGGCCAATGAACAAAACGACAATCCATGTCCAGCTGTGTCCTACGGTATCGAGCAATAGACATTTCGAGAAGTACCCATCCAACGGAGGAATTGCCAGGATCGAAAGAGAACCTGCTAGTAACCCTAGTTTACTTGCAATAGGGAGGCTCACTTTATTTACTTGGTGAAGATCGATTCTACCGACTTTTCCGTGCCCTACAGCCACGAACAATAAACTCTTAGATAAACCGTGAAACAATATGTGAAAAGAAGCAGCGGTAATCCCCAGGTCGGTTCCCATGCTAATACCTAACAGTATATAGCCCACTTGAGATATAGTAGAGTACGCAAGAAGCCGTTTGGGGAATTTTTCAATCACTGCGAATATAGTCCCACCAATTCCAGTAATCAAGCCCAAAACTAGCAGGGCCTCACTCATGTCAGTAAGAACAGAAAGGCGAATTATGTCTATAAGGCCACACTTAATCGCCATCCCGGACAGGAGAGCGGACACTACCGTGCTACTGTAAGAGTGAGCGTCGGGAAGCCACATACTGAATAGAAGTACTCCCCCTTTGACAGCGAGGCCAGTTATCATAAGCGTTAGAGCGAGGGTGACCGCAAATTCTGGTTCGGCGCCGAGGTGGGCTTTGACGCTGCTTATTCCAAGGTGACCCGCTGTTTTGTAAAGTATTGCGAGCCCGATTAAGTACAGGCTCATAGATAGAGAGGATAGCAGAAGATACTTGATGCCTGCATAGATCTGATAGGTCTTTCTATCGTAGCCAATCAGCAGGATCGAAATCAGCGACATCAATTCAATGATTACATAAAGGTTAAAAAGATCGTTGGTAAAAGCCCAGGAGAAAGAAGTGGCGAATAGTAAGTTATAAAGAGAGTAAAATGTTGCGGGCTTTTTTCCCTTTAAGTACAGAAGAGTGAACAGGTTCAGTGCGACCGCGAGGATTAAAAATAAAACCGTTGTTTGGTCAATCTTGATTTCTATTCCCAGTTGACCCCAGGGTCCCAGAGAACCAATTGTAGACCCCGAATTGCGATAGGTTATTGAGGTGAAAATTAAACCAACTAGCGCGCCAGCCCACCCGGAAAGGCTAATCCAGAACCTCCACTTTCTAAAGATCAAAGTCATGGTGCCCGAAACGAGATAAGCGCTTAGTCCAACAAGTAAACTTATCATGGAGACTCTTCCTTATAGTCACGTTTAACGGAGGTTTCTATTTTGTCAATGTCCAGAGTGTGATATCTCTTTACTAAAACCATTGTGAAAAGCAGGGATAGAGCAAGCACTCCAAAGTTGATCACGATTGAAGTTAATACAAGCGCTTGAGGGAGAGGGTCCGCCATCCGGGCAAGTCCGGAGGAGCCAATTGGAGCTCGGTCACCTTGTTCAGAGACGATTAAGACGAAGAAAAGAATGGTACTGGTATTTACAATATTTAAACTGAGGAGTTTCATTAATACGTTTTTCTTCAGGATTAACCCGATTATTCCTAATCCCACGACGAGTATAGAGATAGTGGAAGTAAATAGGGTCATATTTCTCCTCTGTGTTTGACAAAAAAGTGTAAGATAGTCCAGGAACCGATAAAGACCTTTGCGCCCATAGATAAATTGGCTATTATAATGACGGCAGTACCTCGATTGCCGGTATAAATATCTATTGGTAACACTGCACTACATAAGACGATGGCTAGGACCAGCAGAAGAATTAAGTATTCTACTTTTTTCATGAATTGTTCGTAGAATAACTGTCCAATTCTGTCCGCTCCTATTGCAATGGCCAGCAGGAGAACGCCGGTTCCAGCTATGACTCCACCGGCAAAGCCTCCACCTGGACCCAGGTGGGCACTGTATGCCAGATAGAGCCCAAGCAAGAAAATTATCGGATATAGAAACGAAGCGGAGGCATCGACAACGTGCGATTCGATCAGTTCGCTGGAAGAAGATTCTCTCGACTCTTCCAGGTCTGAGAAGATGGTGATCCCCAAAACTGCAGTAGAAAAAATTAACAGTTCGAAAAGCGTATCGTAGAATCGATACATACCGTATATGCCGTAAACGTAGTTTCTAATGTTTGGATTAGCTCCGAGTTTCTTTAAATACAGGCCCCCGACTCTCTGCAGTCCGGTCTGCTGTTGGGAGAAAATAGCATAGATTATTAGTAGAAGGAATATAACTACAATAGCCAAAACGTAGATTTCCTTTAGAGAAAGCCGATTGATGTTCATGATATTTACCTCAAATACCTGTCGAGAATTTTTTCCAGCTGTCCTGTCTTGGTGAGATTTTCTAACAGCTCATTCAATTTATCAGTTAGCTCCACTTCGCTGGACGGAATGGCAAAAGTGTAATTGATATCGCTGACTTGAGATATTTCACTTGTTTTTCTCTTCTGAGTGGTTATTTGATTCAAGGCGATTGACATTCTTGCAGAGTCAGAGATAAAACCCGAGATTTTTTCTTTATTGTAGGCACTCATTAAATCTTCAAGTGCGTTGAACCGTGATATCCTCTCAGCGTCTATCTCCTTGATATCTGTGACATCGAGATCAGTCAGTGTCCCTATTGGTGCATTCTCTATTTGTGTGTCGACTATTTTCGCCAGCGATGCCTGGTGAAACGGCAGTGTTATGTTTAATCCAGATGCGGGAAGGTACTCCTTGTAGAACGCTCCCGCGATGATTTCGGTACGACGGCTGCTGATTTGGGAAGGTAGGTCCGAATGTTTTACAAATTCTACCTCTAAATCCAGGCTCAATTGATCCGCTAATTGTTGCAAGATTTCGTATTCTATTCCCTGAATTCTTCCTTTGTCCTGATAAAAAAAGGGGGGGATCTCTTCGGTGACTACGTGTAACTTTCCTTGATCGCTCAAAGCGAGGACGTAAATGAAAGTAACAAAAGCCACGCCGATTGCACCTTCAGTGACCGCCACATCTGGAGCCCCAACTAGAAAGTAAATCATAGAGCTAGTTAGACTGAATACCCCCAGAAGAATGACTGCATTCAATAGTCTTTTCTGGATTAGTACAGCGCCGGCTAGAACCAAAAGAAGAAACAGAAAAAATAGAATCATTTTACTCTTTCCTCTCTGTTTGGTTTTGGGTCGGGTCTACTCTGGACAGAAAAGCGGCTTTGGTGATAGTGTGGGTTATTATAGGGCCTGTTATAAAAATAAGTAGGATTAATAACCCCAGGAAGACGTCAGAGAACGTAAATCCATTGTAAAAAACGAGCCCTAGCAGGAGAGTAATAATCCCGGCTGTGTCCGAGGCTCCGCTAGCCTGAAGGCGGGAATAAACATCTGGCAATCTGGCAATGCCAAGGGAGCCGATTATCATGGCGGTTAGACCTATCGCAAATAAGATGTGGGCAACTATAGTCATACCTGTCTTTCGATAAACCTCCCGATAATTACGATGCCCAGAAAACTTAAAATAGCGTATACCAGAGCTAAATTGATAAAGAATATCCTTTCGTTGAGTGTTCCTTCTATTACCAGCAGAGCTGTTATTTTCGCGCTCGTAGAACTGTACCCGAGTAACCTATCCAGGACATCAGGACCTTTAAACAATCGATACAACGTAAAGCAGAGGCTAATTACAACGGTAATTTCTATTGATATTCTTAGCATTTGTTAGTTACCCGATTAGGTTTTGTAAAGGTTTTTCAAACCAGGAGTGGATCCGGTCGACCAACCGCTCGTAATCCTCTTCGGTTTCGAGATATAGATGATGGATATATACGAGATCGTTTTCGTGAAAGATGGTGATTGTGGTTGGAGTCAAAGTGATCGAATTACATAAAAAAAGCAAGCCAGATCGCGTGTCCAGCTTTGTCTCATAGGCGACGATCTTTGGATGGGTGTTGTTTGTTAGGATTAAATAGCAGGTGAGTCCGGTCGAGATAACAATTCGGACCACTAAGTAGGACAGGAATTTGATCCACAGAAGCGGTTTCAGAATGGTGGTTACAGGTATATCGATAGATAGAGTAAATCTCCGGTACAGGATAGCCACCAGCCCTGTGGAAAAAATACCAATAAAAACACGAACATAAAATGATGTCTCGGCTGCCAACAGCCACCATAAAGCGAATAACAAACACAAACCCAGTATGGCTTTTACGTACTTTGTTATTTTGTTCATTGCTATATCATAGTTAAAGGCAATTGGTATGTCAAAATACTCAAATTTCCATCTATCAATTCGTTACTGGAATCTTGATGATTAGAGATAAGATGATGTTAGTGAAGAAATATCCCAAGGATCGGAATCAACGATAATAATGAAAATGCACGGACCGATACTTCGAGTATCGCTCATAGCGGCTAAGTCAAGCAATTAACTACCTTGTGTATTCAGAAACTTTTCCTAGCTAGCTAATAGCGTGGTTAATATCCTCTTGGTTTGTTCTGTGAGGTCGTGGATAGTGTTTTTATTGCTTGTTAGTACCACATTTTGCTGTTTTAGTACCAGGTCGTAGCCCTCTTTTTGTGCTTGTTGCTGGGTTACCTGAACGATTTTAGCTTGAATTAGGCTGGTTACTATATTATCCAATTGATCATATTGACTGCTCGCTTGGCTAAGAATCCGGCTAACTTCTTCGGGGATAGCTGAGTTCTCACGCATCCTTAGAAGTATTTTTTCTATTTTGTCTACGACCGGTCGCACCTGATCCTGTAAATTTTGTAGCTTGTCATTTATTGAATTGAAACCTTCCGAGTCTATCATTTCGTCGATCATGGCAAGCTCTATTTCGTATTGGGCTCTCAGTCTTTTTGCCTGCAGGATATCGTTTTGATGATTATACTCTTCCTCGGGTATTTCTTCCTGTATTGCTTTACTTCGTAACTTTAGCATCTCCTCTTTGATGGAGGATACTTTTGAGCGCTCGTCTTTTACTGCATCGGTAAAGGCGGTAAATGCCTTAGTTACGTTTACATAGCCAATTTTGAGACCTAGGGAGGAGTGACCGGTTTTTAAGTTGTTGATCTGTGATTGTAGGTCGTTTATCTTGGTTTCTAAGTCGGAAGCAGTTGAAGCGCTGCCCAACTCCGCAATTTTTCTGTTTAACATACTTCTTGCCAGGTTTAAGGTTTCAAGCCCTTCTTCTGAGTGCCCGGCCTTAATCGTTTTCTCAGCTTCTTTTAGAAGTTGAACTATGTTATCAATCGAGCAGTCTTCTTCGGCTGAGACTACAAGAGCTGATGTCAGCAAGAAAAGTAACGTCAAGATACCTACGATTTTCAGTGATCTGTTCACTTTCTACCACCCTGTATTTTTAATGTTTATTATAGTGCCCAAGGGAAACGTAATGTTTCAAAGAATATTTTAACCTTTTTGCCGGAGGAATTCTATGGGATAGCATTACCGGTTTTGGAGCACTTTTGAGATTATTAATGAAAGCTCGATTTTACCCAACGGCAGGGCGCTACTGCGTGTGTATGGGTAGTGCAGCGTAAATTGTGTCCGCTTGCTAGTTGTCAACCGTCGTTACTATGAAAATAGTGCGATCCTATCCTGATCTTTTAAAATCTCCAGAAGCTCTCCTAAGTTGTGCTGCTTACGAGCCTCAAGTTGTTCGTCTCCCGATCGAAGCCAGTTGATTGTGTAGTCTCGCCAGTTTTTGTTCTTTAGTTCCCTCGCGTGCGGGCCATAGAAAGCGTGAATTTCTTCGTCTGATATTCCGCTTTTGCCGGGTGAGTCCACCAGTAAGTAGGGAATTTCAGATAAGTATTTTTTTCCTGCTACCATGTATGCCAGCGCGGTGTGGTGGCCATCGAATAGAACCAAGTCCGACGAGTTGGTTCTAACTAATTTTGCATTTGGAATTCCTTCGGGAGTCAGTATTTCTCTGCCGGCTTCAATTTTTTTGGCCATGTTGTTGATTCTGTAATCGAATGATATACCGGTATCATTATGTAGAGTAATAATTTTTTGTAACAGATTCCGTTCGGTATGTTGTTTTTCGTATTCCGAGGAAAGGTCAAGATAAGGAAAATGTTCAGTAACAAATTTTTCAACCAAGTTGTAGATCGTTTCGTCCTCCGCCATTTGAATCCGTCTTTGGTAACTACGGACGTGTGGATATTCTGAATGTTCAGATGACTCCCTATCAGGGTAAACCAGACTGATAAGTCGATTCCTCATGTTCGCGAAACACCTCTCAGCAAAATCTGAACGATTTCCGTGTTTGTGACCAGCCTCTTAGTAAGAACCCAGAAAAACTCTACGTTTATGAACTTGGCTTGTTCACACCAGAGCAGGGGTTGTGCCTGATCGCGGTGGTTTTAGGCGTTTTCGCCAGATAATTAATTCTAAATTTGGTGTCGGGGGAATTCCAGACCAATCAATCCCGATGTAGGCCCGTAATGTCGTAGTCAAAAAAGTGGATTCTTCTGTTGAGGAGTTGGTTATCGTTTGTAGGTGCCAATTACGTCCTGGATGTTTTCCTTGCCCAGTTTCTTTAGTTCTTCCGGCAGGTCATGAATGATTTCCGAGAACGTGTTTACTCCCTCAGACAAAGCATGCGAAAGCATTTGAGTTGCAGTTGCTCCCGCGGCCATAAATTGTAAGACGTCTCTGGCAGAAGTAATACCACCTACACCGATCACTGGAACATCTACGGCATGATATATTTCGTGAACAGCTCGTAACGCAATTGGTTTGATTGGAGGTCCGGACAGCCACCCGTAACCGTCTTTGCTGCCTAGAGGTGAATCCATAGTTTCTAGGTCGATTTCCAGCCCCGGACCAAGGGAGTTGATTGCAACGATAGCCGATGCACCGCCGTCCACGGCCGCTTTGGCAAAGTCCCTTAGATCAGGAACGTGAGGAGAGAGCTTGATAAATATCGGCTTTGAGGTCAGCTGAGATGCTGTTTTTGCTATTTGTCTAATAGGTTCAGGGTCCCGACCGAGGTAATGAGATGAAAGTTCAAAAGCGTCGCCGAATTGTTCAATATCTGGAATCAGTTCCTTTAGTTGGTCCGGTTCGTAACCGAGGCTTATGATGGTCGGCTGATCAGTTGTTTCCTTTACCGCGGGGTAGTAATCATTTATCCATTTGGATGGCGATTCCTCTGCCCACTTCTCGCAGTTTAACATACCGGACGATAACCTGGCAACTGACGGTTTTTCCACTTCCGCGGCAGTAGTAGATACGGTTTTTGTTACAATACCACCAACTCCCTGACCGGCAACGCGGTTGATTACGCCTGGATTACCTGTCAGTGGGCCTGCTGCAGGCATCAGCGGATTCGGTAATTCTAAACCGGAGATGTTTACTGAGATGTTCATCGTTATCCCCGCTTCTTTGAAAGGTTATACATTTTGTATTTTATTCCAAAGGGAAGAGGTTAGTTCGCGTGCATTTCTGTAAATATCGTCTTCGTCAATACCGATTATAACTGAGTCCCGCATCACAGGTTTCCCGTCTATAAAGACAGTTTCGACCTTGTGATTATTCCCGCTAAAACCGTATAAAAAGTGGTTATAAATGTTTTCAGGCTTCAGGGGTGTCGGAGGTTGATAATCCATGACCACAAAGTCAGCCTTATAATCAGGTTTTATCTTGCCGATTTTAGCGCCAAAAGACTTATTTGCTAGTTGATAATTGTTATTAAATAACATCTCTCCTATTTTGTCTATGGCTAGCGCGTTAGGATCGCTTAGATAAATTTTTTGCAATAAACTTGCCGTTTGAAACTCTTGAATCATGTCGAACCCCATTCCATCATTTCCTAGTGCTACTGGTATGCCGCGCCTTAACATACCGGGTACGTCCGCCACTCCAACAGCATTATTCATATTGGATCGGGGATTGTGTACAAGGGTTGTATTGAGATCGGCCAGTAAGTCTTTTTCCGATTCCGCTAAATGTATACCGTGTACTACAATCGATTTATCGTTTAGCAGATTGTAATTATTTAATCGATTGACCACCCGAGTACCGTAATTGGTGAGTGCGTCTTGTTGATCTTCTTGTCCTTCGGCCGTGTGTACATGGATGCCGGCGTTTATGTCGGATAAATAGCTTCCGATTTCTTTCAGCGTCTTGGTGGATAACGTAAATGAGGCGTGTAGACCAAATTGACCGGCAGCCATATCGTCTTTCCTGTTAGATACTGTACTTAACCAGTTTAAGTTTTCTCTGATCCCCAATTCCGTTTCGTCTTTCCCGTTTCTGTCGGTGACCTCGTAGCACAAAGAACTTCTCAACCCTAGCTTGTCGATTAATTCTCCTGCTATGATTTCAAGACTTCCCGAAGTGCTTCTTGGGCTAGAGTGATGATCAAATATTGTAGTGACACCGTTTTGAAGGAATTCAATTCCGCCGACTAGTGCACTGATTCCGATCGTTTCTTCGGTTAGGTTTCTGTCCAACTTCCACCATAGCCCTCGTAAAATTTCGAGGAAGTTATCTGGAGAATAGCCAGGTAACATTAAGCCACGTGATAGAGTGCTATATAAATGGGTATGGGCGTTAACCATGCCGGGTATTATCAGCTTGTCCTTACAGTCGATTGTTTCGTCGGATGGTTTGGATTTTATGCTGGCTGTGTCGTCGACTTTTGTAATCTTGTCTTCTTCGACGATTATCGTTCCGTTTCGGATTAATGATCCATCGTTGTCCCAAATCGCTCCGCCATTTACGACGTATCTCAAGATAACACATCCAGGTTGAGATTTTTATCCAAACAACCAGCCGTCGTTAGTTTATATACTTGTTTCATCTTAATACGATTTTGATAAATGTCAAGGTATTAAATTGCAACCTGCCAGACAAACCGATAAACTCTGCTAAGAGGTGATTTACGAGTGGAGTCGTTTTTTGTAAAGGGTATAACTCGAAGAAACAGATTAACTCTTTTGTTACTTGTAATATGGTTTGGCTCGTTATGGGGGGCAGCTGAAGCACTCATCGGTGGCCTTCTTCATTCGCTATTACCTCCCACTGTTCCCGGGAAGATTATGATAGTTGCAGCAACTGGTATCATGGCTTGGGCGTTGAGAAAGACCGGAAAATGGTGGGCGCCTGTTGGTATAGCCATGGTTGCCGCTCCGCTGAAATTGTTTTCGGCCGTGGTGTTTGTGTTGCCCATTACTGCACCTGTGGTTCTTAATCCTGCTCTGGGTATCTTTGCGGAGGGGATTGGTTTTTCTTTGATTTACCTTCTATTTTGCGGATTACCAGTGGCCAGGTGGGCAAAGTTCGTGGCTATTGGAGCCGGTGCAGGAGCGATTTATTCCTTTGTGTTTGTGGGAACAGTAGTTGGAATTGGGCTCTCTGTGTATCCTCCAATGGAAGTGATAAAGGAGCTCGGAACCAAGTTCCCATACTGGGCAAGGTCAACCAGTGGACTGATAAATTTCGCTAAAACCTCTCTTCCTTATTCAGCGATTATGGCGGGCATAGGCTCAGCTCTTGTTGTGGTACTACCCGCGAAGACGTATCCAAGGTTGAATCCAAAGGGTTTGTTATCAGGGTCGGCCCTATGGCTAACGATCTTTTTCGTATCATCCTGGCTCACTTAAAGCATTCTAAGTATTTTCCTATAATCGTGAGTGGTCACGTGGGGGCAGGGAAGACCCGACTCTGTCAAGAAGTTGCGATTAGGTTAAGGGATAAGGGGATAAATGTTGGTGGGGTTCTTTCGCCAAGAGTGGTCAACGGTGAATCCACAGTTGGATATGAGATAGTTGATTTGTCTTCCAAGAAAAGAAAGGATTTCGCTCAATTGAGTCCTCCCGGGGTTAGCGCTGGGCGGTTTTACATTGATAAACGATCGCTTGAATGGGCTAAAGGAGTAATTAGAAGGGCTTCAGGTGTGGCAGATGTGGTTTTTGTCGACGAGGTAGGAAGGCTCGAGATGAGAAATAGAGGGTTTGCCTCAGTTACCAGGGAGGTACTATCTACGGATGTTCAGATTGTCCTCCTTGTTCGTTCGCGTTTTACGACAGAACTGAAGGACCAATTTGAAATAGATCAATACGACCTTGTCAATGTGCGGTAGAGCAAGTGTCAAAAAGGTCGTAACTTTTCGGGAGTGTGAAGAAAGATGAACCAAAAAGCCAGCTTGAAAAACTCCAGGTTACAACCGCTAACCAGTGCCTCAAAAAAGCTTGCCGATCGTCCACTCAGACCTCTTGGATGGATACCCGAAGAGACCGTGGTGAAGATAGCAAAAAGCGACATATTAAGAGAAAACTTAGTCAGATTGACCGATAGGCTTGTGTATAGAGTCTTAAAAAAGTCCTCCAATCCACCGGGTGTGAAACGAGACGAGTGGTTGACAATCCGGGGATTGGTTCACTCCTTCAATCGAGCCATCAAGGCTGGAACCATCTCGGATGATTCAATTCGTGCGTTGGTTCATCTTGCTCGGGCGAGAACCGACTGGACAGGAATATTGGAATCCTTTAAGGAAGAATACTGCGATGCCCCGCCCGGTTTCCTGGTTGTCAGTCCCGGTAGGGAATGTAATCTTGATTGTAAGGGGTGTTACGATGGCACGGAAGAGGCTCATGGTAAACTTTCTTACGACGTATTCTCCCGAATTCTACGGGAAGCTAAAGACCTTTACGGTATGTCTTTTATTGTAATCTCAGGTGGCGAACCTTTTGTTTACAAAAGTGATGGGAAGGGTATTCTAGATGCGATAGAGGAGTACCCCGATCTTTACTTCTTGATCTATACCAATGGTACGTTGATTACAAAAGAAGTGTCTCAGAGAATGGGTAAACTGGGAAACGTAACGGTCGCAGTTTCTGTGGAGGGTCTTGCCCAGAAGACGGATCAACGGCGAGGAAAGGGGGTTTTTGATTGGGTTGTTAAAGCGTTTAAGAACCTGCGTGATGCTGGCGTCTTTTTTGGTCTTTCCCTGACTGCGACGCGGGAAAACTGTGAAGAGATCGTTTCCGATGAGTTTTTCGACTTTTACTTAAATACTCAGGGGGCGAGTTATGTTTGGCTCTTTCAGTATATGCCTATAGGAACCAACTACGATCTGGATTTGATGGTCACCCCTGAGCAACGTGCACAACTGAGGAAACGCATGTGGGAGATCATGAAAGACCGAGAAATATTCATGCTGGATTTCTGGAATTCCGGCACTGCTGTCCATGGTTGTCTTTCTGGCGGGCGCCAGGGTGGCTATTTTTACATTACTTGGAATGGGGATGTTACGCCGTGTGTGTTCGTTCCCTACGCCGGGGCTAATATTTATGGTATCTACGAAAGTGGCGGCAATTTGCTTGACTTGATGGAAGTTGACTTTTTTGAGGAAATCCGCAACTGGCAAAAGGACTATGCCTACAAGAAGAGGGCTCAGGAGAGAAAGAATTTGATCCTTCCGTGTCTAATTCGCGATCATTTTGATGTCTTCGACGAGCTTGTGGAAAAGTACGATCCGAAACCAATTAATAGTGAGGCTAAACGTGCTTTGGAAGATCCTAGCTACGCACAAGGTCTTTTGTCCTATGAAAAAGAATGCCACAAAATCCTCGATCCAGTCTGGGAGGACCAGTACTTAAAAGGAAATAAAGGAACTAACTTGCTACCTTAACCTCGATCCTCTGGAAGTCAATAACCCCGCCCCAAGGGACGGGGCTTGTAGAAAAACAACTTTAACGGCGGACCTTGTTCTTTTACAAAAGAAGACCCAGCACTCAAATGAGATGTGCAACTTGGCTCAAGTACTGTAGCTATGTCCTAAGATTGCGCAGCGGGTAGGTACAATTAACGATTTCTTGGCCCAGGCAGCTTTCCTCATTTGAGTGCTGGACAAAAACCAGCCGATTCATCCCCGGAGCGAGCTCCGGGGCTTTCTCGGCAAGTTTTGGTAAGTTGTTCTCGCCAATAATTTCCAGTATTTCATCGGGAGAAAATCGCGGTTATTAGGTTTGATTTAGCTGAAATCGGGTTCGATAATATAGTTCGAACCGGGGGAGTGATAGTATGGATGAAGAGGACATTCGAATGATAGATGTTGGCCAAAAGGACGACACCGATCGTCAGGCTTTGGCCAGTGGCTCAATCGAGATGACTCAGAGTACTTTACAGAAAGTTCTTTCCGGGGATTTGGTTAAAGGTAACGTGATTGCTGCGGCAAAGACTGCTGGAATTATGGCTGCCAAGAGGACCTCCGATCTTCTGCCGTTATGCCATCCACTGCCCATAAACAACGTGGAGGTTGAAATTGATCCCGAAGACTCAAAATTGACCGTTCAGGTCAAAGTCAGCTATCGTGGAAAAACCGGGGTTGAAATGGAGGCTTTGACTGGTTGTTCCGTGGCGTTGTTGACAATTTACGATATGGTAAAAAACGTTGAAAAATCTATGAGGATAAATGACGTGAAACTGGTCGAGAAATCGGGTGGTAAGAGTGGACACTGGAAGAGAAATAGTTGAAGAAGGAACGCTGATATCAATTAATCTAAGTCAGCGCAAGGGAGAAGCTAAAGATCCAGTTCGGGAAGCAAAAGTAGTGAAGGATTTCGGCATCAGTGGAGACGTTCACGCTGGTTCCCCCGTAAAGCAGGTCAGTTTGCTCGATCAGTCCGAAATACAGAAGATGGGGGAAAGAGCGGGCGTAAAGTTGAAGCCTGGTGACTTCGCCGAAAATCTGACCACTCGGGGGCTCGACCTGGATTCTATTCCCGTAGGGACAAAGATAAAAATTGGAGACAGAGTGAGGTTGGAAGTTTCTCAAATAGGGAAGAAATGTCACAATGATTGTGTAGTTAAGGATAAGACGGGAGAGTGCATTATGCCGAAGAAAGGCCTCTTTTTTCAGGTTTTACGAGGTGGAAGAATTTCAACCGGGGATTCCGTTAAATTGTTGAGGGAAGGAGAATAAATTTGGATCATGAGCATCTAGTTAAGGAAAAGGTTAATTGTCGGATTCTAACGGTAAGTACGAGTAGAACCGATCGGACGGATAAGAGTGGTGCAATCATCAAGGATTTGCTTCAGAAAGATGGTCACAAGATCGATCGATACGAGATAATAGCTGATCAATACGAGGAAATTATCGGGGCAATAGAGAGGTGCGTAGAATCTGATTCCAGGGTATTGATAATGACAGGGGGGACCGGCCTGTCAGGAAAAGATCAGTCAGTTGACGTTCTGATGGAGCTAGAAGATAAGGAACTGCCCGGGTTTGGAGAGATATTTCGGAATCTTAGCTATGCTGATATAGGGCCAAGGGCAATTTTATCCAGGGCAAGGGGATCCGTCATTGGTGACACCCTGATTTTTGCGCTGCCCGGCTCCCCGGCAGCAGTAGAGTTAGGTATGAGAGAGTTAATATCACCGACACTTGGTCATGCACTGTTTGAGATGGATAAAGAAGGAGGAAAAAGTGAAGGATAGTTACGGTAGAGAGATAAACTACTTGCGGTTATCAGTAACTGATAGGTGTAATTTTCGATGTAAGTACTGTATGCCCGACAAGGGGATAAACAAGCTACCTCACGATCAAATTGTCTCTTACGAGAGCATTATGAAGGTAGTAAAAGCGGCGAGTAGAATCGGTATTGACAGGGTCAGGTTTACTGGTGGTGAACCACTTACCAGGAAGGGTTTACCTGAATTAGTTCAGATGGTTGACGGGGTCGACGGGATAGACGAACTTACCCTGACCACAAACGGTTCTTTGCTTGAAGAACTCGCTGACGATTTGGCCCGTGCTGGCTTAGATAGAGTTAACGTCAGTCTGGACGCGATTGACGCAAACACGTTTACCGAGATCACCCGGCGTGGAGATGTCGAGAAGGTACTCAGGGGAATCAATGCGTCCAAACGAGCCGGGTTGACGCCGGTCAAGATTAACGCAGTGATAGTCAAAGGTATGAACGAATCGGAGATACTTCCACTGATCGATTTTGTAGCAGCTAACGATTTGACCATACGCTTTATCGAGTTGATGCCAATGGGGGAGGCCGCCAGAGGGTCTCTTGAGGGTTTACCGCTGGAAGAAGTCATGAGTATAGTCGAAAAGAGATGGCAACTTGTGAAGTTTGATGGACCAATTGGGAACGGCCCTGCTTCCTATTATCGGGCTGTCAACGGTGAAAGTAAAGCCACGGTTGGCTTTATATTTCCCATAAGCAAGAGGTTTTGCGAGGGATGTAATCGTATCAGGATGACTTCACGGGGGAGCATAAGACCATGTCTGGCTCGGGACGAAGAATATCCATTGAATATTGATCACTCTACAGTTGAAAGGCTGTCTACCAGGTTGGCCCGAATAATTAAGAGAAAGCCGTACGAACACGAGTGGGAAGCTAAATCGGTAACTGCGGGAGAAATGTCAGATATCGGTGGATAACCATGGTCATGAGGGATGGTTTTAAGAGGCTAACGACTCATAAGGTCGCGTTGAAGGAGTTTCTTGATAAAATCGAGCCCCATCGCATAGCGGTAAATCTTCCCCTGGGTCAAGCTGATGGGAGAATAACCGCAAAAAAAGTACTTGCCCCGCGACCATCTCCACATTACAGAAGAGCAGCCATGGATGGTTTTGCCGTTTCCGCGTCCCAGACTTTTGGTGCCAGCGACAATTCACCAATCAGGCTGGAAATCGAGGGAGAGGTGGACTCTTTTTCTGCGGGTTATGCTTCACCGATACATACAGGTGGTCCCGTGCCTAAAGGTGCAGATGCAGTTGTTAAATTTGAGGATACACAAAAGGGAGATGGGAATCTGGATGTTTTCTCCCCAGTAGCGCCTGGCGAGAACGTAAGTCCAATCGGGGAGGATGTAGAAGAAGGAGACGTCATATTGGAGCGGGGCCACAAGATAACCCCGTCTCATCTTGGATTGCTTCAGGCACTGGGTTTGCAGGAGGTTTCCGTGGTTGAGGCACCCACCGTCGCGATTATTCCCACCGGGGAAGAACTTCTTCAACCCGGCAAAGTTCCGGGTTCAGGAGAGACTATCCAGTCAAACGGCATTATGTTGGAAAAATATGTTGAAAAATGGGGCGGGATTCCTACAGTTAAATCCGTCTTGAGTGATGATCCTGAGAAAATTGGTAAAGCTTTACAGTGGGCCTGTGGTTTTGATGCGGTTCTGTTTACTGGTGGTAGCTCGGTTGGTCGTCGGGATCGGATAGTCGAGGTTCTCAGAAAACAGGGGAAAATTCTAGTGCACGGAGTGGCAATTCAGCCCGGGAAACCGGTCGCTCTAGGGGTTGTGAGAGAGACTCCAGTAATAGCGTTGCCAGGTTACCCTGTAGCTACTCTCGTAGACGCCTATTTTTTTGCTCGGCCGCTGATTCGTCATCTGCTGGGCAGAGTCGACGATGAGATTAGGGGAAAGGTCTTGCTGGGGAGGAAGATTGCCTCGTCTTTGGGAAAAATGAGCGTGGTGCGCGTGAGGGTCGATAACGGACAGGCATTCCCAATTAGGGTTTCCGGTTCAGGGGTTCTATCAAGCGTAACCAAAAGCGATGGTTTTGTACTCGTGCCCGAAGACTCCGAGGGGATTCCCAGGGGTAAAGAAGTGGAGTTCTATACCTGGAGGTAAGTACATGCGAAAAGAATTTCGAGACCTAATCAGTCCGGAAACATTTCAAGATTTGATAAACCAGTTAGAGGTTAACAAACCCGTGGAGAAAGTAGCCATTAGTAATGCCCGAGGGAAAGTTTCTTCAAGAGATGTTTTTGCAAAGACTGATGTACCTCCCTTTAATAGGTCATTGATGGATGGTTACGCGGTGGTCGCTTCGGATACCTACGGAGCGGATGAAGAAAACCCGGTTTCACTTGATTTGACGGGAAGACTGGAGATTGGAAGTGAGCATTCTAATACGGTTGAGTCGGGAGAAGCCCTCGAAATAGCTACCGGTACGGAAATGCCGGGTGGCGCAAATGCGGTTGTTATGGTTGAGGACACGGATTTACTTGACAACCAGATTGAGGTCAGGTCATCGGTAGTACCATCGGAGAACGTACTTCACTCGGGCACTGATATAGCAAGCGGTGACTTGATTGTTAGAAGAGGTAAAAAATTGACTCCGATGGAGTTGGCCAAGCTTGCTGCCTGTGGGAATGAAAAGGTAGAAATCTACAAAGGGGCAAAAGTCGGCATCATATCCACTGGTCCGGAACTTGTTCCACCTGGCGAGAGTTTGGCTCCCTCTCGGATATACGATATAAATTCATCGTTGTTGTATGCGGGCGTGGAGGAATCCGGAGGAATTCCCAAACTTCTAGGTATAGTGCACGATGACCGAGACCAGTTGAAGAAAGTTTTTAGAAAAAGTGCACGAAGTTGCGATTTGTTACTCACTTCGGGAAGCACAAGCGCGGGACCTCACGACATGGTCTATAGTATTCTAGAAGAGGAAGGACAAATTCTTGCTCATGGCGTTAAGATAAAACCGGGTAAGCCAACTGCGTTAGGGCTTATAAACGGGATTCCAGTTTTCGGATTACCTGGCAATCCTTCGTCTGCATACGTTATCTTTATGAATTTTGTCGCTCCGCT
>CAZTJJ010000003.1:0-45087 GCA_964614065.1 uncultured Thermotogae bacterium | reverse complement strand
ATGGGCGGCATCAGGGCCATTGAAAATTTGGTGGCCGACGTGGCCGGAATTCACATCTGGACTCCCCAGGGCTATAACGTTCCATTTTTGAGGGAAAGAGAAATCGATGATGTTATTCTGTTAAGAGGGTATACAAGAGAGCAAGGTCTGATTCTACCCCCTGATAATCCCAGGTCGGTTAGCTCGATGAGGGATTTAATCGAAAAAGACCTGACTATGGTAAATCGTACTGGTGGGTCGGGCACGCGAATTTTGTTTGATAACAAGTTGGAAGAAGTCGCTGGAGGACTTGGTCTCGACTTTACCGAGGTGACTGAATCCTTGGCAGGTTATGAGGTCGAGTTAAGTACTCATAGTGCAGTTGCGACTGCTGTCAGTAGCGGCAAAGCGGATGTGGGTATGGGTATCAAGACGGTAGCAGCGGGTATGGGACTTGGTTTTGTTAAGCTTCAGGAAGAGAGATTTGATTTATTGTGTCAGAAAAGTTTTTTGAAGAGCCTCTACGGGGATAGGCTTCAAGAAACCTTAAAAAGCTCCGAGTTCCAGCGTGATCTACAAAAGTTGCCCGGATTAATACCGGGTAAAGATATGGGCAAAGTTATCTATTCTACTTGATTCAACCATTGAAAATATCTATAGCAATTTTATGTGGAGGTAAGTCATCCAGGTTTGAGGGAGATAAAACAAAAACTATCTTCCGGACCAAACCTCTATACCGTGTTATCTGGGATAGATTGAAGCCCAAATCGAATGAAATCTTTCTTCAGGTGAGATCAGAAGAAGAGTACAATCTCCCTGCTAAGAAAGATGTACTTGACGTGGAGGCCCCATTGGGGGGTATTTATTCCGCTCTGGTTAATTCGAGCTGTGCCTGGGTGTTTGTCTCTGCTTGTGATCTACCGTTAATTGACCCCAGTATCGTTGAAATATTAGCCAACGCAGTCTCCACTGACACCACGGGAGTCGTGCCTCGGTGGAGGACAGGATATCATGAGCCATTGGTGGCACTTTATCACGTATCACTCATTCCGGTTATCGAAGAGGTTTTGAACCAGGACATTTACAAGATAACTGAATTGATTGACCTATCTGCTGACATAAAGTCCGTTATCATAGACGACTTGATTGAAGAAGGAAAAATTTCCAGCCAGTGTTTTTACAACGTGAATACAAAGAGAGATCTGAAAGAGCTGGAGTTACGCTAGATTACATAGCTTTAACCTCACACTGGGAAAGCCATGGGCTCAATCCCCTGGACCCTCTTTAACTAAATACGATACTTCGTAATCGAAGAAAAGTTCGGTTATTTTTTTAATCGGCTTTTCTGATCTTCACGGCTGCAACCTTTAACTCAGGAATCTTTGCAACTGGGTCCAGCACGCTGTTTGTCAATTTATTGGCCGCTGCTTCCGCAAAGTGAAATGGGATAAATACTGTTTCTGAGGGCACTCTATCCGTTACTTTTGCTTTTATAGTGATTTGCCCTCTTCTGGAAGTCACCTCTAATTTATCTCCTGAATCTATATCCATTGATTCGGCATCGGCCGGGTTAATTTCCACGTAGGGTTCGGGCACCATTTCGTTCAACCCGTAAGATCTACCCGTCATCGATCTAGTGTGGAAGTGATAGTAGGTTCTTCCCGTAGTCAGGGTAAATGGGTAATCATCGTCAGGAGTTTCCATAGGGGCTCGATAACTAAGAGCGTGGAATTTACCTAGACCTCGGGAGAATTCTCCTTCGTGCAAGAACTTAGTGCCAGTGCAGTCACCTGTGACACAGGGCCACTGTAAACCCTGCTTGTCGTCAATTCTTTCTGCGGTAATGCCTGTATATATAGGTGTGACCTCTGCTATTTCGTCTGTTATTTGCTCAGCTGAGCTGTAGTTCAAAGGATAACCCATTTTAGTACTCAGTTCTGAAATGATTTGCCAGTCGGGCTTTGAGTCACCTACGGGATCTATTGCCTGGTCAAACTTCTGGACGCGTCGCTCGGTGTTAGTGAATGAACCCGTGGTTTCAAGGAAACTAGACGCCGGCAGTACTACGTCTGCTAATTCAGCTGTTTCTGTCATGAAGATATCTTGAACCACCAAGAAGTTAAGATTGTTTAAGCAGTCCTCCACATGGCCAAGATCAGGGTCACTAACCATGGGATTTTCACCCATGATGTACATGCCTTTTACGTTTCCTTTTCCAGCTTCGTTTACAATTTCGACGACGGTTAAGCCTGGATCAGGTGATAGTTGTTTCTCCCAGAGTTTTTCGAATTTCTTTTGGTTTTCCTTTACCTCGACGTTTTGATAGCCGGAATATACGTTGGGTAACGCTCCTAAATCGCAGGCACCCTGTACGTTGTTCTGACCGCGAAGGGGATTCACTCCAGTGGACTCTTTACCCACGTTGCCAGTTATCATGGCTAGATTTGCTGCAGCTAATACGTTATCTGTGCCATGACTATGTTGAGTGATACCCATTGCAAACAAAATAGAAGCCCTATCTGCATTTGCATATATCCTGGCGGCTTTCCTGAGTTTTTCTTTCTTGATGCCGGTGATTTCTTCAACTCTCTCCGGTGGATAATCGAGGGCGGACTTCTTCATTTCTTCGAAATTTTCGGTTCTTGACTCTACGAAATCCTTGTCCCATAAGTTCTCCTCTAGAATAATATTTATCAATCCCATCATCCAGGCGACGTCGGTACCAGAATTTTGCCTGAGATGAAGGCACTCGTTTTCTTTAACCAGGTCTATTTCTCGGGGATCGGCTACTATAAGGTTTGCGCCGTTTTCGACGGCTTTTACTACCTCGAGACCAATTATTGGATGGGATTCCGTCGTATTTGAGCCAGTTACCAGTATAGTATCTGCGTTTTTGATCTCCGCAATAGAATTGGTCATGGCACCACTACCGAATGCTCTAACAAGCCCGGCTACCGTGGAGGCGTGGCATAATCTGGCGCAGTGGTCGACATTATTTGTGCCAATAGCGGCTCGCATAAACTTCTGGAACAGGAAATTTTCTTCATTTGTGCATGTGGCAGAGGATAATCCGGCGATTGAGTCGCTTCCTGAACTTTCTTTAATGTCTGTCAATTTGTTGCTTACCAGATCCAGGGCTTCGTTCCAGGTTGCTTCGGTAAAATCTCCATCTTTTTTAACCAGCGGAGTCTTTAGCCTATCTTCACGATTTACAAAATCAAAACCAAAACGTCCCTTGCTACATATACGGATATCGTTGGCGGGGGCTTCAGGGTCGGGTGATACGTCGACTACTTCATTGTCTCGGGTATAAACGTTCATTCGACACCCTATCCCGCAATAGGTACATATGGTTGAGTGCTTTTCGAGGTCGGAAGGATCGCCTTTCTTGATACGCATCTTGGAAGTGAGTGCCCCCGTCGGACAAGAATCCACACATTGACCACAGAACTGGCAAGTTCCTTCGGTTAGCGACCTGTCCATGGGTGGAGAAATCTTGGTTTCAAATCCCCTGCCGACGAAGTCTATGGCGGATCTCCCTCGTATTTCTTCACATGCTCTCACGCATCGTCCGCAAAGTATGCACTTATCGTGGTCGAGTTCAAAGAAAGGATTGTCTTCAATTTTATCGTGTTCTCGCTTTTCGCCTGTGAAGTAATCTAGATCTACGTCGTATTCTTTAAGCAACTTTGCAAATTCGCATCTGGCTTCATCCCTATCGCAGTCAACGATTTCGTTGTTATTTGATACAAGTAGCTCTAAGTTTAGCTTTCTTGCTTTTCGAATCCGCTGGTTCTCGGTTTCAACCACCATGCCGTCTTCTGCAGGTCGCGTGCAGGAAGTGGTTAATTCATTGTTTTCCATTAATTCCACAAGGCACATTCGACAAGCTCCGGTGGGCTCTAACTGATCCATATGACAGAGTGTCGGTATCTCTATACCGTTTTGTTTTGCAACTTCCAGGATTGTATCCCCTTGGTTTCCCCTTACAGTTTTCCCATCTATCTCGAGTTCGATAATGTTAGTTTGTGTTGAGTTCTGCATTGTTCCTCCTAAGTAGTGTTTTGCAAGTCATCACCAAAATTAGGTAAAACATACTCCGGCGGGACATTTTCCTTTTAGATGAGCTTCGTATTCGTCCCTGAAATATCTAAGTGTCGACAGCACCGGATTGGGGGCTGTTTGGCCCAGCCCACACAATGATGCCTCTTTAATGTAGTGGCATAACTCTTCTAGCTTATCGATATCTGAGCTTGTTCCCTCGCCGTTGGTTAATCGCTCCAGTATTTCGAGCATGCGTTTAGTTCCGTCCCTACATGGTGTGCACTTGCCACAGGATTCGTCCTGAACAAAATTCAAAAAGAACCGGGCGACTTCAACTAGACACGTATTGTTATCGATAACTATCATCCCTCCGGATCCCATGATTGATCCTGCTTTTTGGAGGGTTTCATAATCAACAGGGATATCAAATTTGTCGCTTGGAATGACACCGCCGGAAGGCCCACCCGTCTGAACTGCCTTTATTGAACCGGGCTCAGCGCCACCAATGTTGTAAACTATTTCCGAAATAGTGGTTCCCATTGGTACCTCAACCAGTCCCGTATTTTCAATGTCCCCAGTCAAGGAGAAAACCTTTGTACCTTTGCTCTTTTCGGTTCCAATAGATGAAAACCAGTCGGACCCGTAGTGCATAATTTTGGGTACGTTAGCCCATGTTTCCACGTTGTTGATATTGGTCGGTTTTCCCCACAACCCGGATTGTGCTGGAAATGGTGGTCTTGGTTTAGGCATTCCCCTGTTCGATTCTATGGAGGCAATTAAGGCAGTTTCCTCTCCACACACAAAAGCGCCGGCTCCTTTCTTGATCTCCAGGGTAAAGTCGAAATCCTGTTCCATGATGTTCTCCCCGAGTAATCCGGCTTCTTCTGCTTGTTCAATTGCCTTTTCTAGTCTTCTAATCGCAACCGGATATTCGGCTCGGATATAGATATATCCTTTGGAGGCGCCAATAGCGTAAGCACCTATGGTCATTCCTTCTAAAACGGAAAAAGGATCTCCTTCCAGAACGCTTCGGTCCATGTAGGCCCCGGGATCTCCCTCGTCAGCGTTGCAAATTATGTATTTTTGAGCGCCTTCGGATTTTTGGGCAAACTCCCACTTTACACCGGTTGGGAAACCTGCCCCACCTCTCCCACGAAGGCCAGATTGTTTGATATTGTCGATAACCTCAGTGGGTGTAAAGTCAGTTAATACATTCCATAAACCATAATAACCTTCTCTGGCCACGTATTCTTCTAGCTTTTCCGGGTCGATTATCCCGCTATTTCTAAGAACTACCTTTTGCTGATTCTGATAAAAGTCCAGTGATTCAAGAGCTTCGAATTCGGACAGTGCTTCCTCTCCACCATTGGTGCCTTCGCGTTTACCCAAAATTCCATCGGTAAATAGCTTGTTATTTCTTAGGTGATCGGCGATCGTTCCCGCTTCATCGCTTGTTACGTTTTGGTAAACTAATGAATTTCCTTCTGGGTAGGTTACTTCCACCAGTGGCTCTCTAGCGCAGAAACCGAGACAACCAGTCTTTTCAACTAAAATGCTTTCATCTTCTGCCAGGGATTCTTCCAAGGCGTCAAATACCTTGTCTCCACCTGCAGCTTTTCCACACGATGCCAGACCTACTTTGACCTTTGTTTTTTCTGGCTCAAGGGAAGAAACCCCTTGTTCTTTCAGTTTTTTTAGGTCCTGTAATGTACTTATAGGCATTAATATTCCCCCAGTATGTCTACTGCCTTATCGGGTGTGAGGTTTCCATGTATGTCTTCGTCGATCATCATGACGGGTGCCAAGCTGCATGCCCCTAAACATCGGACAGTGGTAAGGGTGAACTTGCCATCTGGTGTGACTTCCCCGGGTGCAATTTGTAACTCGCTTAGTAACGAGTCGTAGATTTCGTTGGCTCCTTTTATGTGACAAGCCGTGCCCTGGCACACTTTTATGGTATGTTCTCCTTGGGGCTCCAGGTAAAATTGTGAGTAAAAGGTTGCTATCCCATAAACCTTGGCCAACGATGTGTTGGAAAACTCTGAGACGTACTCCAGTCCGTCTTCAGGTATATATCCGCGGCTTTTTTGTACAAACTGGAGTGCAGGAATAACGGACTCCCTGGTGTCTGGTAGGTCCTCTAGTATTTTTTGGTAAGTGTTTTGCCTTTCACGTAAAGATTCGTTGATTTCTGGCATTGATCCTCCTGTGATACTACAGTTTAACCTAAAATTTAGAAATCGTAATTTGAATTTTTTAAGTCCTCGATTAAGTTAGTAAGTTTATTTGTAGCTTGAGAAAATAGCTTTTTTCCTTTCTTTTTTGTTGCTTTGGTTGGATCTCCCACCACGCCATTTTGTGTAAAACTACTCGTCAAGTAGTCAAACTTACTGCCATGAAGTTTGAGACCCCAGTTTTCTGCTCCGGGCTCGAGGGGCTCTTTGACTAGTTCCGGTCTCAGATACTTGATTAAGGAAGTTTCTAGCTCCCCGCCGTGCCCCATATTTTTGGCTGAAATTGCGTCAAACCAGGTCCAGTGCATTACAATAGTAGTATATTCAAGATATAGGTTTTTGCAAACTTCCTTTATAGCTGATATATTGCCTCCATGTCCGTTTACTACCACGTATTTGGCTATTTCACTGGATTGAGCGGATAGAATTATCTCTGTTAGTTGATTTCGGAAGGTATCGGAAGAAATATATAAACTACCTTGAAACTCCCTGTGTTCTTCGGATATCCCCACTGAAATTGCCGGGAGAACAAGTGCTTGGGTCTGGTTGGCTGCCGAGCGGGCAATTTCCTTGGCAATAATTGTATCAGTGCCGAGCGGTCCATGTGGACCATGCTGCTCTGTACTCCCTGTCGGTATTAGAGCCACTTGATCATCTTCTCGCTCAACCTCTTTACAGGTCATTTCTTCTAAATTCATGCTAATCCTCCGGTAAGAAATCTCGAAATATTAATGGTACGATGATAGTAAACCATCGATTTGCTATCAAGAAAAACAGGGTCCAAAGGTAGGATAAAGAGTTTAACAACTGCTGTCTTTGTTAGGAGACTTGTAATATAATCGAATGTTGAATACTAAATATTGCAATCCCCTTTAAACCGAGCGTGGTTTCCTTAGACTGCTGTTAGTTGCTTTAAGATGTTTGTCTTTTTCTTGTTGGAGGATATTATGAAAGATAAGTATGGTGTAGGTGTAGATATTGGAGCTACCTGGGTTCGTGTAGCAGCGACGGACAACTCTGGCAACATCTTGGTTAAAGATAAGCAGAAGATCAAAGCTGATCATAAATACGATGTCAGTAACCAGATAGCCGGAATTATTAGGGGCCTGTTTGAAGTAAAAGGTATGCAGATGGATGCATTGCACGGGGTAGGTATTGCCTCTGCGGGTCCTATGGACAGAAGTCGAGGGGAGTTAATCGATCCAACGAACATTCCACTTAAACATGTTCCTTTATCTCAGCCCTTGGAGGAGGAGTTTGCTGTGAAGGTTGAGCTGATCAACGATGGAGCGTCTGCAGTATTGGCAGAACGGAAGTTTGGCGCTGGACGAGGGTTGGATAACCTTGCTTACATAACCATCAGCACTGGAATAGGTGGGGGTGCGATTGTCGATGGTAATCTGTTGTTCGGTAAGAATGGAAATGCTGCAGAGGTAGGGCACTTTACAATAGATCAGGCGGGCAAATTGGTCTGTGGTTGTGGTAGGGCAGGTCACTGGGAGGCATATTGTTCCGGGTCTAATATACCCAACTTTGTGAGAATGAAGTTAGGAGAGTTGGAGGGGTTTACTGGCCGAAGTGAGCTAACGGATTTAAGCGACGAGGCCCTTGGAAACTTCACGGCCGAGGATCTGTACAAGATGGCGAAATCCGGTGACGATCTAGCTATTGACTTTGTTGAAGAGATAGGGAGATTAAATGCTATTGGTTTTGCCGCTGTTACAGAAGCCTATGATCCCGAGCTTATTACAGTAGGCGGGGCCGTAGCTCTTAATAATCCTGACATGGTTATTGACCCCGTAAAACGGAATATCGAAGATTACACGCAAAATGAGATCCCCGATATTAAATTGACTGAGCTGAAGGAGGAGGTCGTTCTTTACGGAGCAATTGCTACCGCACTATCAGTGTGAGCTGAAAGATCCGCAAATGTATCGATTCAGATGTCAATGAAGCCCGATGCAAGAATTTCTACGTTGTTGTGACTGAGTGAGCCCTCTACCAGTTTACCTTCCCTGACTTTTCCAGTCATTCTAATCAGGTCGGGTCCACCAATGCAATCCGGCCTCCCTCCACATTCAAACTCCAGCGATAGTTGGGTTTGACCTTCAATTGATTCTTTAGATATCATTGCTATAGTTGCGGCGACTGTTCCTGTTCCACACGAAGATTCAAGTAAACCTTCCTCCAGATTATGTGGAAAAAAAAGTTTACCTGCTGAGTCCGAGCCACCCTCTTCTATTATCACGAAGTCTCGGTTCGGTTTGCCTGAGAAATATTTGTCCGAAAACGCCTGCTGAAATTCTATTAAAACCTTTTTGGTCTCCTCGTCTAGCGGTTCTAGATCAGAGTTTTTACGTAATAAGCGTAGCTTGTCTGTAAATAGCACCAAAAAATCACCGACAAAGAACCCTTGAACGCCGTTCACGATCACACGTTTAACCCCCTGTTCGTATACCTGGTTAATAAAGATTTCCATATCGGTGATAATTGGATACTCTTTTCGAGTTGCGTTCACACTTATGCGAAAACTTCCCAGGTCCGTGGAAAGTTGTATTGTAGAATGGTTAGTCGGGGGATCGTATTCGAGCAAGTGTCTCAACTCATTCTCCATGTGAGCTTTACCAATTACCTGGGTTAAACCGCCACACATGGGCAGGTAGTCGTTGGAATTGATATCGACGATTTTTGCGAAAATGTCTTTTTCGTCTTGACGTGGGTACAGAAGGCCTACTTGATCCCCACAGATATGTGGTTTACTCAGTATTTTTAAGCTTTTGGACAGTTCTTCTGCGCGTGAAAAATTCTCTCGATTCAGAAGGACAATCTCGTTGCCACCCATATGTCCTTTTAGAAACCGTATCTTGCGCATTGATAATTTGACGCTCCGGTAAGTAAGGCCAATGGCCGATCAATTTAGATAATCGTAAAACAAATTTAACTGAAAGACCAGGCTTAATCCAGAGCGTCAATTGGGAAGTAGCCACTACTTGTATTTAAACTGAGCGGCTTTCTCATTATTGACCAAGCTCTAGCAGATACTAAAAGGACAAAGGACTCCTATTTGTTGGAATTAGCTGAGTAAGCTCCGTCGCTTGGGCGGTGTAGTTGACGATTGTTGGCTATTGTTCTATTCTAGGATTATCCGTAAAATTTTGTTAATTAACCATCATATCTGGGTAATTGTTGGTGACGCTTTGCTTGTAAGCTTTAACTTGCCAAGATCGGTAGGAGGATCAATGCAGAACGCTGTAAGGGTTGAAAACTTGAAAAAATATTACGGAGAGGTAAAGGCTGTGGATGGGGTTAGTTTTACTGTGACCGAAGGTTCCATCTTTGGAATGCTTGGCCCTAACGGTGCAGGTAAAACTACTACCATCGAGACTATTATCGGATTGCTGGATAGCACCTCGGGTATCGCTACGGTTTTGGGTATGGATACACAGAGGGAAATCGCTGAAATAAAGAAAAGAATTGGCGTACAGCTCCAGGATCCTTCACTATTCCCAAGGTTAACTGCGAAGGAGACACTGGATCTATTTGCAAGCTTTTATTCTAATCCACTGACTGTCCGGGAGGCTGCGGCGCAGGTAGGGCTGGAAGATACTCTTTCTAAACAGATCAATTCTTTATCAGGTGGACAACGTCACAGGCTTGCGGTTTCCCTGGCACTTATTAGCAATGGAGAAATCGTCTTTTTGGATGAACCCACTACGGGGTTGGATCCTAATGCCAGACGCGATCTCTGGGAAACGATCAACCAACTGCAGAGTAAGAGTTGTACCGTCTTTCTTACTACTCATTATATGGATGAGGCGGAAACGCTCTGTGATGACCTGGTAATTATCGATCACGGGAAAATTATTGCCCGCGGTTCACCCCAGGAGCTTATTAACAGTAATTTTCCCCATAAAGCAATTGAATTTACAGATCCGGGCCTGAATGAAGAAGAAAGGGAAGCGTTGGGGAAAGTAAATGCCGCCGGCGGAATAAATTTTGAGGAAAAAGAAGAAAAGATAATCTTGTATAACGAAAGTGTAACAAGCACCATCACCAGCTTAATGGAGTTTACTAGTCGACGTGGCAAAAAAATGCAAGATTTAAACGTCAGGTCGGCTACACTTGATGACGTGTTTTTGAAATTAACCGGGAGGGGAATCGAAAATGAGTAGGGCCAGGATATTCCTTAAAATGTTCCTCGCAAACGCTAAAGAATTTATGCGAGATAGATCATCCCTTTTCTGGATGATTGCGTTTCCACTGATATTTACGTTCATCTTCGGGATGGTTTTTTCGGGCAATGAAGAGGTTACGTACTCACTTGGTATAGCTCTTGATTCCTCGACCTCCACAAATAAATTGTTAGTTGAGAGGTTTAAATCGATACCTTCGTTTAAAGTCACCACTGGCTCGGTGAAGGAGGAGTTGGACGAACTGAGAGCTGGTAACAGGCAGATCGTGCTTCACGTTCCGGATATATCTCGAAGCGACGTTTCATCAAGTGAATCTTCCACTATTGATCTTTACTATAGTCAAAGCGAGCAGGAAACAAATCGAGCGTTAATATCGGCGATTAAGGAAATCTTTTCGGGGATCGAGCGAGAAATTACCGGCCAACAGCCCCTTTTCCGCCTTGAGTCCAAACCTTTGGAGACGAAAGAGTTGGGCAATTTTGATTACGTTATGCCTGGTATATTATCCATGGCTTTGATGCAGCTTGGTTTATTTGGTGTTTTTCAATTCATGAGTTTACGGGAGAATAAAGTGTTACGAGGACTGGCGGTGACTCCGCTCCCCAGGGATACTTTTTTTGAAAGTGAAGTAGTGCTCCGGCTAATAATTGCGTTGATTCAAACCTTTCTGATTGTAGTAATCGGTAGCACCGTTTTTGACGTGAACATAATCGGGAACATGCTCGTTCTGATTGGGCTGGTCGTTCTCGGCGCAGTAACCTTTGTAAGTATGGGCTATATGCTTGCCTCGTTTACTCGCTCTCTGGAAGGAGGTAGGAATCTCGTTCAGACAGTGCAATTCCCCATGATGTTTCTGTCCGGGATATTTTTCCCCGTTGAATTTATGCCGAGCTATATTCAACCTATAGTAAAGGCAATTCCGCTGACCTATCTTGGTGACGCGTTGAGACAGGTGATGGTCGGTTTTCCGTCTCAGTATTCTTTGGCCACTGATATCTACGTCCTGTCAGGCTGGCTGGTGGTTTCTACGGTGGTGGCGATTAAATTTTGGAAGTGGGAGTAGATTGACCCAAGATAGTGAGCTTTGTTGAGAATGAAAATTAGTTTGCTTGAAAAGATCGACGACTTCTTGATGGCTTATTCGCTCAAAAATAGTTCCCTGCTAGTTGGTGTCTCAGGGGGGGTCGATTCCATGGTTTTGCTACATGGACTCCTGGAGCTATCTGAAGAAAATGGTTTGAGCTTGGAAATTGCTCATCTGAACCACGGCCTCAGGGGGGAGTCTGCGGATGAGGATGCCGAGTTTGTTCGTAGACACGCGGGAAAGCTTGGGTTGAAAGCTACGATCGAACGGAGAAACGTCAAGAAATATCAGGATAATTCTATCTCTTCTATTGAGGAAGCGGCCAGAAAGGTAAGGTTTGAGTACTTGTCGGAAGTTGCAGCTGAGAATGGAATGGATTACATAGCTCTGGGGCACAACAAGGACGATCAAGCGGAAACAATACTCATGCATATAATTCGTGGCGCAGGACTTCGTGGTCTTGCTGGTATGCACGAAAAAAGAGGTAAGTACATTCGACCGTTGCTCGACGTAAGCTCGGGAGAGGTGGAAGAATTTGCAGAAGAGAGAGGCATCCCTCACAGGATTGATAAGACCAACAAGGATCAGAGTTTTACCCGAAACCGATTGAGACATGACTTGATCCCCAAAATTCAAAATGATTACAATCCTCGGGTAGTTGACAACCTGGCTAGAATGGGGCATCTAGTTCGGGAGGCGCGTGGAGTTCTGGAAGATAAGGTAGACAAAATTTGGTCGGAGCTTTCTTTGTCGCCCCCGAAAAATAATTGTGCATGTTTTCACTGGGAAGAGCTACTAACTCACAGATCCTATTTGCAAAAGATGTTATTGAGAAAAGGGATAGCGTTGGCGAAGGAGAATTTGCGAGATATATCTGCAACACATGTTCATTCGATCCTGGAAGCGCTCGGTGACAACCCCACGCGTATTACCCTGGATCTACCTGGCGTTACTTTCGTCCTGCGAAGACAGAAAGCTTGCTTCTATCGTGACTATCAAGAACCGGCTACAGAGTCGTTTAAGTACGAGATCGAACCACCTGGGAGCTTCGAATTAGAGGAATACCGCGTAAGGCTAGATTTCGATCTCGTTACCAGTGAAGAGGCCCCAGATTTATCCACTGTAGCGGGAGATAGATTTACTGAAATAGTTAATTGGAATAAAGTTGAGCCACCGATTATAGTTAAAAATAGGGATCCTGGAGATAGTTTTTATCCTCTGGGAATGCAAGGATCCAAGAAAATAAAGGATTTTTTTGTTGACCTCAAGGTACCTGTCAAAGAGCGAAACAGAATTCCATTAATACTCGATCAACGTCACGTCATCTGGGTTGTAGGATATAGAATTGACGATCGATATAAGGTAGATGAAGCGACGGATAGAGTACTAATCATGAAAGCGAGGGCTTTATGCTAACTTTTTTGTTATTCCTGGCAGTTATTTCTTTTCTAATCGCGATACACGAGGCGGGCCACCTGATATCTGCCAAGCTATCTGGGGTTTGGGTGCACGAGTATTCAATAGGTTTTGGCCCTAAGCTTTACAGCAGGAAATATGCCGAAACTACTTATGCAGTTAAGCCAATCCCATTTGGTGGATATGTTAGAATGGCAGGGGAAGACGTGTCAGAAGAGGATTCAAGCGACGCAGAAGTCCCCGAGAATCAGAAATTTTACTCTCAGCCTCCAGGCACCAAAGCCTTGATTTCTTTTTCCGGTCCGTTAATGAACATCATCGCGGCTGTTTTGATAATGATATTTGTGGTGGGTTTTACCGGCACCCCTCGGATAGCGATTTATGGGTTTATGGACCAATCCCCAGTCAAGGAGGAATTGAGGGTTGGAGATCAGATATTGTCGCTGAGAAACAAGGATATTACCTCCCTGAACAAAATCAGTACAATTCTTCAAGAGAACAAAGACCAGGAAATATCAATCAATGTGTTGCGTAATGGCGAAAAACTTGGTTATACTGTCGTTCCCAGATGGTACGAAGAGCAGGGGAAATATATGCTTGGCGTTGAGCTTTCTGTAGCAATGTCCAATAAAGTTACTGATATTGCAGATGATTCGAGCCTTGCTGGCGGATTAAAACCTGGAGACCTAATAGTTGCTGTCAACGGTAAACCGGTGAGAGACGGTGCTTCAATCATTTACGAGCTGGAAAATCTCCCCGAAAAAGAACCTATCGTGTTCACTGTTGAGGGTAAGGAAGGGACGAGAAAGGTGGAAGTTAGTCAAGGTAACAAAGAGCAAATATATGGAGAATTTGGCCTGGAGACGATCAGGAAGGAGATTGGACCTCTAGCTGCAATCACTGGCGGTTGTAAACAAATAAGAACTATTATGGTGCTGACTTATCAGGGGATAAGGATGGTTATCCGTGGACAAATTCCAGCAGGGGAAGCAGTTACAGGGCCGGTTGGTATAGCTAATATGCTCGGGCAGAGTGCGCGGCGAGGCCTTTATCCTTTGTTTTTCCTCATTGCTTTAATCAGTTTGAACTTAGGATTGATAAATCTGGTTCCGTTTCCCGCTTTGGACGGTAGTAGAATAGGGTATGCAGCCTATGAATTCGTCCGGGGGAAGCCAATACCGCCGGAGAAGGAAGGTTTGATCAACTCGATTGGGTTTATGATCTTGATTGCTTTGATGATATTTATTACTTATAAGGATATTGTTGGTTTCTTTACCTAGACAGGTCGTTCGATAAACTCCTGAGCATTACGTTCATTGATCCTTTGCTCTAGGTCAAGGAGGTAAGATGAAGGTAGCCGGGCGGAACTACATCGAAAAGTTACCCGAGATTGATTGTCTTTTAAGATCGGTGAGACGCTGGTTGTTGTATCTGTTTATGCTCACCATGCCCATGGTTATATATTTGGGCAATACGGAGTATGGCTACACAAAAACCATCTATACTTTCGTTTACATCTCCGTCCTTGTTTTGCTCTGGGTTGTCGAGTCAGCTTACAAAGAAGCTAGTCCAGTACATCTCACGAAACTATCAGTTCCGGTTTTTCTGCTGGCAGTAGCTGGCTTGCTTTCCATGATAAACGCGGAAAGCAAGATGGTTGCCCTGCAAAGTCTTGCACTTTTACTCTACTTTTACTTAATCTATTTGATCGTTGTTAACACCATTTCGAACAGGAAACAGGCGCAGTATTTGTTGTTGGCATTGATAGCCTCCGGTTTTGGTGCGACTTTGTATGGCTTTTTACAGTTTCTGGGCGTAGCTCGAGGTCCCTACGGCTTTGCTGCCAGGCCGTCGTCCATTATCAGCGTGATGGGCAATCAAAACTACCTTGCCGGTTATATTTCCTATCTATTTTTTCCGGCATCCGTGCTGGTAATCTTGTGTAGATCAAAGTTATTAAAGGTCATCCTCACTTTAAGCATCGGCCTGTTGTTTTTCATCCTTTTCCCAATTGGTGCCAGAGGTGCATGGTTAAGTATTGTCTTTGGCTTGCTGATTGTGCTTGTTGGTTTTGCTGTGACTAAGTCCTGGCGTATTTTGATAGATCACAAGCTAGCGATAATCATGTTATTGATTGTCTTGGTTTTGGCTTATCTGTTTGTATCCACGCCGGGTCCGTTGAATTCCGTGCTGTCCTATTCAGCCACCGACCGTTCGGGATCGATGTGGGGAGTGTTCAAGCCAATTGTTAAGCCAATTGCTAAGCAATTAATTACCAAAGGTGGAGCAAGAGTTGAAGACTGGTATATTGCCCTTGAGATGTTGAAAGACCATCCGATTACCGGTATTGGTTTGGGGAACTACAAGATTAGTTTTCTCGATTATCGGGTCAAGTTTCTCGAAACCGACCGGGGGCAGTCCTACGACGGATTCATACCGCGTGGGGCCCAAGCTCACAACGAATACGTTCAATTTCTGGGGGAACTTGGTGTATTAGGCCTGGGGCTTATAGTACTTTCAGTGATTTACGCTATTGTTTTCGTGGTCCGAAGGGTTTATAGATCAGAAGATTTTCAGAACAGACTCTTGGGTATCTCTTTAGTCGCCGGGATTGTTGGTTTTTTAGTTCACTCGCTGGTAAGTTTTCCTGCACATCTTCCTGCGTCCTCGCTTTTGTTTGTGACTTTCTCGGGACTGGTTGGCTCAAAGCTATTTGGGGATTCAGATTTGTCGGTAAACTTGAGGGGGTTTACCAAATACGTCGTACTGGGTTTAATAGTTGTTTTGGTCCTCAGCGTCACAGTCCTGGCTTATAGGGACTGGCGGGCGAACGTGTTGATGGGGAAAGGAAAAGAGCAGATGGACTATGGCAATTATCGGTTGGCTAAGGAATCATTACTGAAGAGCCTCAAGCTTGATTTTCAGCCCAGGCAGACTTATTTCTATCTTGGCGTGCTCGAAAGGCAACTCAATGACAACCAAAAGGCCCTTGAGTACTTCGAGAAATGTCTGGGACAATTTGAACCCTATAAGCTGTTTCTTCACCTTGCCACCTTATACCTTAATGAGGGCAAACATGATAAGGGGTTAGAGTATTTACAAAAATTTCTAGCTATGGGACCTAAAACTGAATTGCGGGTCGAGGCTTTGTACTTTTTAGCTAGAATAGATTTGACGCAGCGTAATCTAAGTCAGGCCCAAGAAACGATAGGTAAGATCCTATCCCTTGATCCAGAGTATCAGCGCGCACTAGTTCTCCAGGGGGACATCGCGAAAGCCCAAGGAAACCTAGCTGAGGCGAAGAAGAAGTGGAGGAAGGCGCTAGAGGTGATAGAGGACAAGCTTTCAAAGGTCAACAGGCAATTGACAGGTACGTTGGAGCGGAGGAAATACGAGGAACTAAAGTCGAAGAAAAAAATGTTGGAAAAAGAGAAAGATTCCGTGCAGGAACAATTGAATAACGTCTAATGGAGACTAGCAACTCTATGAGCGTTGAAACTCACTTGGGGCTAAAAGATCCTGAATCAGAAGCGAAAAGGATAGAAAAGTTTATCAGGCATAGTCTGAGCAATGCTGATTGTGAAACCGGGATTGTCGGGTTATCGGGTGGTATTGACTCCGCCGTCACTTCTCTACTCGCTCTTCGGTCGTTAGGGGAGAATGGGGTGGTGGTTTCATTTATGCCTGAAGAAACTACCCCCAAGCGTGACGAGGAAGATGTGACCGTACTCGAAAATAAGTTCAATCTGGAGGTAAAGAGATATGGAATCGATCCAATTGTGGAAACGTTTCTTGACCTAATGCCTGACATCAATGACCTTACCTTGGCCAATATCAAAGCCCGAGTTAGAATGGTCCTGCTGTATGCATTGGCGAATAAGCATGGAGGGATGGTTATCGGCACCGAAAACCTATCAGAATTGTTGCTGGGGTATTTTACGAAGTACGGTGACGGTGCTGCAGACGTCGAGCCAATAGCGCACTTGTACAAGACTGAATTGAAAGACCTTGCCAAATCCTTAGGCATACCGAAATCCATCATCGATAAGCCCCCTTCGGCGGGCCTATGGGCTGATCAAACGGATGAGAAAGAATTGGGTGGCACTTATAGCGAGATCGATGAGATTCTTTATTGCCTGCACGACCTCCATCTGTCTCGATCGGAAGCTAAGGAGGAGTTGGACTTACAGGAATCATTTATCGGTCATATCTACGATCTCGTGGATGGGTCAAGCCATAAACGTGTGTTACCCTACAGTTTGGACAGGTGAACTGGAGCTTGAGTATGGGGCGGGATTGAGTTATTTTAAACAGCGATAGATATTCAATTTATCGAGGAGGAACAGATGAGTAAGTTTCACTTCAAGGTATTTGGTTTAGTGTTAGCGATATTGCTTTTTTCTATTCAGATGATTGGTGTAGCGGATGGTTCTGATCCGGTTCACGGTGGTACGTTGAAAGTGGCTCTCCCCGCCGAACTTCCGGCTTTGGACCCTACCACGAATACCGCCGCGGTTATCGATAGAGTCTTCTATAATAACGTTTACCAGGGATTGGTAAGAATTGATCGACGTGGAGAAATAGTACCCTGTCTGGCCAGTTCATGGGAGATTTCAGAGAACGGTAAATTATATACCTTCCATCTTAAGACGGGAGTTAGTTTCCATGATGGAAGTGACTTTACCTCCGCGGACGTAAAGTATTCATTAGAGAGAGTCAGTGACCCAACTACAGCAGTTCCTCACCCGGAATATTACTCGAATATTGAAAAAATTACTACTCCCACGGTAGACGTCGTAGAGATCCGATTAGCTGAGTCCAGTTCGACTTTTTTGTTTAATCTGGCTCGCGGAGATTCGGTTATTCTACCCAAAGGTGTGGAAGATATATCTACACGGCCAGTAGGAACGGGTCCGTTTCATTTTGATAATTGGAAAGAGGGGAGTAGTGTCAGTCTGGTGAGATTTAAAGATTACTACGACCCCGACTTACCTTATCTGGACAAGATAATATTTGAATTTATGGCTGACGTTAATACTCAAATAACTGCCCTGCGAAGCGGGGATATAGATGCAATTGCGTACCTGAACAGCCCGGAAAATGCATTGACCTTACAGGATGACGAGAACCTCAAGGTACTTGAAGGTGTAACCACGTGGGAAGTTATTCTGGCCATGAACAACTCGCTCCAGCCGTTTTCCAATCCTCTGGTAAGGAAGGCAATTAACTATGCCATAGATAGATCTGAAATTATTGAAGGTGTAACTTTCGGGTTTGGTAAGCCTATAGGTAGCTTGATGAGTCCTACTAATCCCAATTATATTGATCTAACCTGGGTCTATCCTCACCGGCCGACGAAAGCTCGTAGTTTGCTTGAGCAGGCGGGTTATCCGGAGGGGTTCTCAGCCACGTTGACGTTACCCAGCAGTTACGCCTTGTCGTTGCGGTCGGGCAAGATAATCGCCCAACAACTAAAGTCGGTTGGCATAGATCTTCAAATAAAAAAGATCGGCTGGGGACAATGGTTGCAAAAGGTTTTTGCTAATTCTGAATACGAGTTGACCATTATCGGTCATGCCGAGGCCTTCGATATCTCTATTTATGCCAATCCAGACTATTACTTTCAGTACGATAACCCGGAGTTTGCGGAGATAGTAAAGAAAGCCGAGAAAGAGATTGACGAAACCCGCCGGCGGGCGTATTATGCGATAGCCCAATGGATACTTGCAGAAGACGCCCCATCAGCTTTTCTCTTTTCAGCTCCCAGTCTCCCAGCTATGAAACATTGCGTTAAAAATTGGTGGAGTGATTACCCCATACCTGTTGTTGACGTGACCAGGGTGTGGAAAGCAAAGTAAATACTTGGGCTGGCCTCGGGGATTATAATGATTGGTTACATTGCCCGGAAGCTAATAGAGTTATTTTTGACTTTATTGGTAGTGTCGTTAATTATATTTGTAGTTATTCGAATAATACCTGGAGACCCCGCCCAGATTATCTTAGGTGTTAATGCCGATCCAGAGAGTTTAGGTTTACTTCGTCATAAACTCGGTCTGGATAAACCTCTTAGCGTTCAGTACGGTAATTGGTTGGCCGGCTTATTTCGGTTTGATTTTGGGGAGTCAGTTTCTTACCACAGGCCAGTGTCTATGTTAATTCTCTCTCGGCTTTCGGTGACCCTCCCTTTAACATTTTTTGCGGTTTTCCTTGCCTTATTTTTGGCCCTGCCATTGGGAATATTTGCGGCGACAAGAAGAAATAAAGGGGCAGACCTTGGCGTTATCGCGCTTTCACAGATCGGAATGTCGATTCCAGCCTTCTGGCTCGGGATTCTGATGCTAATGTTGTTTTCTGTCAAATTTAATCTTTTGCCTGCTGGAGGTTTTACAGAATGGGCGGTAAACCCTTTGGGCGCGATTAAATCCCTAATTTTGCCTGTATTGACTCTAGGTTTAATCCAGTCCGCCGCGTTGACCCGAATGACGCGGGCCTCCGCGTTAGATGTATTGACTGCTAACTACATACGTATGGCCAGGAGCAAGGGTTTAGATGAGAGGATGGTTTTATTTAAGCACGTTTTGAGCAATTCGCTTGTATCTATAGTGACCCTGGTCGGGCTGCAGGTCGGTCAAATGTTGGCGGGTGCAGTGGTCATAGAAACGGTATTCCATTTACCTGGACTGGGCAGAATGTTAATACTTGCCGTCCAACAGAGGGACCTTCAGCTCGTACAGGGTATTGTTCTAGTGCTGGTCGGAGCGATAATTATTATTAATTTCCTCGTGGATGTGACGTATAGTGCTCTGGACCCACGAATTCGGCTCGGTTGATAACGAAAACCAATTAGGTGGCAGTAAGCATGAATATGGTGCGTAAATTTCCAAGAAAATGGGCGATTCCCCACCTGAGCGTGGGGCTAACTATAGTGATTTTAGTGTTCATTGCAACTATAGCCAGTCTGTTTATTTCAACTAGCCAGTATTCCGCAATGGATATCCAAAATCGGCTCCAGGGACCGAATATAAAACATTTCTTTGGAACTGACCAATATGGAAGGGATACTTTTAATAGAGTGTTAGTGGCCTCAAAATATAGTCTGGTAGTTGGCTTCGTGGCGGTAGGGATTGGTGTTTTGATGGGCGTACCTATTGGTTGCGTGGCAGCGTCGCGGGGAAAATGGCTTGACCCGTTTTTGTCCAGGGTAATGGATGTGGTATACGGGTTCCCGCCAGTTATTACCGCTGTATTGATTACAGCAATCCTAGGTCCCAGCTTGATTAACGTTATAATCGCAATTGGATTATTTAACATCCCTATATTTGCAAGATTGTCTAGGGGTAATTACCTGGCGGTCCAGGAAAAAGAATTTATCGAAGCAGCCAGAGCTTCCGGAAGTTCTGGGTTAACAATTGCTTTTAGGCACATTTTCCCCAATATTAGCTCGCCGATAGTAATACAGGCTTCCACTCAATTTGCTTTTGCGATACTGGCTGAAGCTGCGTTGAGCTATTTAGGATTAGGTATCCAGCCGCCAAACCCCTCCTGGGGTTTGATGCTCAGCCAGGCCCAGAGTTTTGTTAGGCTATCACCCTGGCCGGTTATCTTTCCGGGGTTATCAATCGTGTTGACAGTTCTTGGATTTAATCTTACTGGCGACGGGTTGCGAGACTTATTTGATCCCACCACACGTAACTATTGATTCTGGTAAAAATGCTAGAGTTGGAGGTTCCGTTGAAGCGATTCGATAATAAAACTATAATTGGTTAGATTTTATCCACATTGTACAGTCATATGGAGGTATATTGGGTTGAAATCAAAAATAACTGAGAGAAAAGCGACCGAGTTAACACTCAAAATTACAATAGAAAGTGAAACAGTCAATGAAGAACTGGATAAATTGTACGATAAGACTAAACAGGAGTTGGATTTACCAGGTTTTCGGAAAGGAAAAGTACCCAAGAGCTTTCTCAAGGCAAAGTTTGGAGACGAGGTCTTTTACGACGACGCCAAAGAAGAGTTGATAAAAGAGTATTTGCCACAGGCTTTGAAGGAAAACGACATCGATCCGGTCTCAGAGCCGGAGACAGACAGTGAGGAATTTTCTAGAGATGAGGATTTCGTCTTCGAAGCAACTGTCGAGATTATGCCCGATGTCGAGATAGGTGATTACACCGACATTGACGTTGAGGACGTCGAGCCAGAAAAGGTCACCGACGACGATATTCAGGGTAAAATTGAGGATTTACAGCAAGAGAATGGACAACTCGTCCCCAAGGAAGGCAAAAAGATTGAAGAAGGTGATTACGTAACCATAGCCGACCCCGATGGTAATACTCAACAGGTACATGTTCAGTTTGCTGAGGACGAAGAGAGTCCCCTTAAGGAATTCGTGGGCAAGGAAGTGGGGGATTCTCTTGAGATCGCTCCAGGCGAAGAAGGAGATGAGGCCGAGCCAGTTGAGTTGACGGTTCAGGAAGCAAAAGAATTAAAATTACCTGAAATAGATGACGAGTTTGCCAAAGACGTAGGTGCCGAGGATTTGGAGGCACTTCGAACGAAAGTAAAAACTGAAATGTTCGAGGAACGAGAAGATAAGAGGGTCAAAGAATTGGGGAATCAGATACTCGAGAAAATCATAGAGGGCTCGGGCTTTGAACCTCCTACCAAAATGTTGGAAAACATATCCGACAACAAAGTAAATGAAACTGTCGATGAGCTTGGAGAAGAGAAGTTTGCTGAAGTTTTGGAGTCTGGGGGCAAAACGAGAGAAGAATTTACTAAAGATATTCAACAATCGGCTCGAGATCAGATATCGCAGCGATTGGTAGTACAAAAAATCGCGGAATTAGAAGATATCGAATTAACTGATGAAGAGTTAGAAGAGGAGCTGGAAGTGGAGGCGAACAAACAGGGGACCAATCCAATCAAACTGAAGAACCAACTCCGAGCCCAGGATCAATTGGATTCGTATAAAGACGCTTTGTTAAAACAAAAGGTATACGAATTTCTGATTGATTCCGCTAATATTATAACCGAGGAGGGAAATGATGAGTGAACCTGTGGCACAAATTCCGTTTGTAGTTGATAAAACAGATGGCAGAGAACGGACCTACGACATATATTCCAGGCTTTTAAAGGATCGAATAGTTTTCATAAAAGGACCAGTCACAGATGAGGTTTCTAACGTAATAATCGCTCAGATGCTCTTTTTGGAAGCCGAAAATACTAACCAGGATATCAACTTGTACATAAATACTCAGGGTGGCGTGGTTACTGGGGGACTTGCAATTTACGATACAATGCAGTACGTCAAACCAGAGGTAAAGACCATATGTGTAGGTCAGGCATCCAGTATGGGTGCTCTTCTGTTGACTGCAGGTGAATCCGGAAAGCGCTATGCCCTTCCTAATTCACGTATATTGATACACCAGCCCCTTGGAGGTGCTCAAGGGCAGGCTACTGACGTGGAAATTCATGCCAACGAGCTGGTAAAGATAAAAAAACGCGTAAACAAAATACTGTCCTCCCACACCGGCCAACCTCTGGAGAAAATTGAGAAAGATACCGAACGTGATTATTTTATGTCTCCTGAGGACGCAAAGGACTATGGCATAATTGATGAGGTAATTTCGCCGAACGATAGCGGGGAATAACATCATCTTGGTTCATGTAGGTGGTTAATCTGACCTTATTACTCTCAGTCGGTGTTAGGACTTTTCTCTTACATGATGAATTCAGATAATAGGCCAGGGCAATCGATTAGTACCCGTTTGTTATTCAGTATTGCCCTTACCTGTTATTGTTTCGTTTTATTTTTACCATCGTTAGTGGTTTGCGCCGATACGTCCATCCGTGTTGCAAACCTGATCCCCAGGGGGGAATCTCTTGAAGTATGGTTGGACGGGGGTTTAGTGTCAAACGATCTAGAGTACAAAGAAGTAACTTCTTACATCTCCCTCCCCGCCGGCGACCATAGGATAATTGCTAAACGCAAAGGCATAGACAATCCGAAAGTTCTCAACTCGAAATTTCCTCTGCGAGAAAGTAAGGAATATACGGTAGTACTGGTGAATGACGATTCTGGGCCCGGTTTACAATGTTCGTTTGTGATAGATACTTGCCCCCCTTCAAATTTACTGGCACAGGTAAGATTTACCGATGTGGTAAATCGTTCTCCCCCTATTGATCTTTCGGTTAAATATGGCCCGATTTTATATTCGAATTTTTCTTTCCTCACCACCGGGAGTTGTGTTTCGATACCGCCCGGTACATATACTGTTCAACTGAAAAATACTTCTTCGGGTGAAAAACTGTTTGGTAAAGAGATCAACTTCGAAAAAGGTTATCGATATGATTTGCTGGCCATCGGGGACTTGTCCACCGGCTCACCAGAGCTAATCAGCTTAAAAAGGATGAATAAGAAGGAAGAAGTACCAAAGGTATTTGGGATCGAGCGCTCCATTCTCCAGTTATTTGGTGCTGGAATTATTGCTTCTCTACTTATTCTTGTACTCGGTCAGTAGTAGCTTTCATTTTTGGGCGAATATGATCTTACATTTCCATCCAGGTCGGTAACTTTCCTGCTGGCTTGAAAATTCCTGTTGTACCCCTAGACTATGGGTGGGCAAGGAAGCGGGAGAACCAATCAATTTAGATATGAGCACTAGAATCCGCATCATTTTTTATCTGATGATGGCCAGCTTTATATTTTTTCGTGAAGTTTTTGTTCCAGTTCTTGGAGAGTTATTGTCGGGGTCTGTTACCTTTCTCTTGCCGTTGACAGTTTTTTTCTTTGTGGGCTAATAGTCTGTCCTATTGGATGCGTCGTCGGGGCCATCGGGACAGTGTATACCTCGACAGGTAAGCACTGATTGATGGATTTCAGTCCTTTCTATTGGAGGGGTGTCGTGCTAAACGTAGGCTTGATTGTAAATCCGATTGCAGGAATGGGTGGATCAGTGGGTCTGAAGGGAACTGATGGGGATATGTATAGAAAGGCAAAAGATCTTGGTGCACAACCAAAGACGCCAAAGAGGACGCGGGATTTTTTGTCTGAAATTACTGAGGTAGAGGACGTTCGCTTTCTGGTTGCCCCTGCCCAGATGGGGGAAGATTACATTCAGGATTTTGGGTTTGATGTCGATGTACTGGGTGATGTCGAGAAAGAGACTACAGCAACAGATACCAAGAAAATTGCCGGAGAGATGGTTGAAAAGGGGATCGACCTTTTGGTTTTTGTGGGAGGCGATGGTACCTGTAGAGATATCCTCGATTCAGTAGGTACGCAAGTGCCTGTCGTGTCGGTTCCTGCCGGGGTGAAGGTTTTTAGCTCGGCGTTTGCGGTTAGCCCCAGAGCCGCCGCGAAGATGGTAGATCGTTTTGTAGAAGGTCCTGACTTAACAAAACAGGAGGTGTTAGATATAGACGAGGATGCGTTTAGAAACGATAAATTGGCTTCCAGATTGTATGGTTATCTTTTGGTTCCAGAGTTGAATCAATACTTACAGGAAGGTAAAGAGGCTTCAGGCACCGACCAGACTTCGGTAAAGAATAAGGAGGAAATAGCGAAGTACGTGGCCGAATCTTTTGAAGAGGATCTCTTGTATTTACTTGGCCCCGGGACTACGCTGGAAGCTATTGCCCAGGAACTGAACGTTGAAAAGACCCTTTTAGGTATCGATGCGGTAAAGGATAGCAGATTGGAACGAAACGACGTTAACGAAAAAGATATACTTGATCTCCTCCAGGAATACAAGAAGGTAAAAATCATTGTTACCCCTATAGGCGGGAATGGCTTTATTTTTGGTAGGGGAAGTAAACAGTTTACCCCGGAAGTCATAAAGAGAGTTGGCCCCGATAACGTTATGATTGTTGGCGATAAAGCCAAGGTAAACGGTCTTCATGCTTTGAGAGTTGACACCGGTGATGCGGAGTTGGATGAGCTTCTTAGCCGTCACGTGAAAGTTATCGTTGGGCGGGACGAAACTATGCTCATGGAGGTACGGAGTTGAAGGAAGTAAGATTGGATAAAAATGAAATGCCCTATCCTCCTCCGAAAGAGGTGACCGGCGCTGCGAAAGAGGCTTCAGAGGATTTACACCGCTACTCGCCTCCCCAAAAGCGCCGATTGCTAAGAGAGCTTATCAGCGATTACGCGAGGGTTCCCGTGAAACATGTAGTTTTAGGGGCGGGGTCGGAGTTTTTACTTCGAGAGGTCATTCAAACCTTTTCAGTAAAGAGAAAAGTTGTCACCATAAGTCCTTCCTTTTTTCCGACACTGGAGGCTGCCAAAAGGTACGGAAAAGAATTGGTAAGAATTCGTCTTACTCCTCCTGAATTTAGGCTTGATGAGGATCTTCTGTTAGAGGAGCTTACTGGGCCATCGTTGGTCATCCTCGACAATCCAAACAACCCCACGGGACAGCTACTTGTGGATGAAGAAACTGTTAAGGCTATTTTAGAATCGGAAGATAGTTTGTTGCTAATCGACGAAGCTTATTACGAATTCTCGGAGGTCACTTTTGCGGGTTTGGTTTCCAAATATCCGAATATCGCTATTACCAGGACATTTGCCAAAGGGTTTTCTTTGGCTGGTGCACGCTTGGGTTATATGCTTGGCGGCGAAGATTTTTTGGAGTATCTAAGTTCGATTTGCACTTTTCTTTCCAAGCCAAGCCTTTTGGCCGGTGTAAAAGCGCTACAGGCTCGCGAGTATGTCCGGGAGAACGTGACTATAATTGTAAAAGAGAGAAGAAAGTTAAAGGAAGGACTTGAAAAGCTTGACGTGGATGTCTATCCGACTGAGACCAACTTTTTACTGTTTCATACTGGGTTATCCGACCTGGGTAGCAAGCTGAAAAGTAAAGGGGTAATTGTTGATGATCTTTCCAACACCTGGTTGCCTGGTTACGTTAGAGTGACTGTCGGTAAACCCGAGGAAAATGGGCTTTTCCTATCGGAAATTGAGGATATGATTTCCACCCTAACTTGAGCGGTTTTGAAACGGGGTGCTGGGTGTACTTTGGCACAAGACACTTTAATAGGTTGTTTCGTTACATTTACCAAAACTTGCCGAGAAAGCCCCGTAGGTTGCTGCGGGGTAATTGACTTCTTGATCACTGTCATTACCACGTTTGGTTCAAAGATCGGTAGTTTGGCATCAAAAAATGGGAGGGTTTATGAAAATTACGATTATTTACGACAATACAGTTTTTGAGGGCAATCTCAAAAGTGATTGGGGCTTTTCAAGTTTAGTAGAGGTCAAGGATAGGAATATACTGTTCGATACCGGCGCAAATGGCTCTATTTTACTCTCAAATATGCGGGAACTGGGAGTGGATCCAGATGAGGTTGACGAAGTGTTCATATCTCATAATCATCATGATCATACTGGTGGCCTGCCTGCTTTTTTGGAGGAGAACAACCAGGTGAAAGTTTGGGCCCCGCCTTCATTTAGGTTTCCCGGGAGTGCGGCTAAAGTTGGAACAATAGAAGGTGCTACCGAACTTCATGATGGGATCTATTCCACTGGAGAACTGGAAAGGATTGAGCAATCGCTCTGTCTTAGGACACAGAAAGGGATCGTGGTTGTTGCTGGTTGTTCCCATCCTAAGATGTCGAGCATATTGGGCAAAGCTTCTGAATTTGGAGAGGTCTACGGAATTATCGGCGGGTTACACGGGACACCAGCCGAAGCCCTGGAAGGTCTGGAGTTAATATGTGCAACTCATTGCACTCAACACAAAGCGGAAATGAGAAAACTCTATCCTGAGCAGTATCTAGAAGGGGGAGCGGGAAGGATTATTGAACTTTAATTAGATCCTGTAAATAAACATAGGTGAAAGATACGGTTAGAACCGGAGAAACAGGTCCGCACCGGCGGTAAGCCCTCCGTAGGGAATATCTACAGTAGAACGAAGTTTCAGGTTAATAAAATTCAAAATCCTCAGCAAACCACCAATTCTAATACTTAGGTAATCGCTACCAAAACTATGGAAATCCAGCTCGCTAATTAGCTTAATGTTGGAATGGAGATTGTAGTCTGTTATTAGGTACGCAGAGGGGAAGAAGTAACCGTAAGCATAGCTTACTAACCAAACGTTTGTGCCAGCATGGAGATTCAGAGTATCATTGACCTTCCAGCTAGCTACCAGGCCAGTTTGTGTGGATACTCCAAGGGGATCAAGTTGCATGGTTATACTTGCCGGTATGGCTAGCTCTGCTTCCCAAAAGCCCTTGAAGGGCAGAGAGTATTTTGCCGTTAAGTTCGGGTTGCCCAGGAAGTTGTTGGCGACGGTAGTTCCAAGTTGAAAGTTATGGCTTAGTCCGTATTCCAGGTAAGCTGTTCTCCATTGATCACGGTAGAAGGGAAGGGATAGATCCCCTATTTTTAGTCCTCCTGGTTGAAGCGTATAAGCTGTTTCCTCATAAATGCCCTCAGTGAGCGGCTTTTTCTGGAAATTTCTTAAGGTATCTTTTTCTTGTAGATTTACTTGGTCTGCAGAAGCTATGGCTGTTATGAAAATGAGTAGGAGAATAGCTGTTGCAAAGATTAGACATTTTTTCAACTTATTCAACCTCCCTCTAAAACTCACGACAGCACATTTTTAGACGTTTCCTTTGGTTTTGTCAACTAGTACCTGAGGGGTTTGATGAATCTCAGTAAGTCCGAAAAGTGAAAGCCGTCAGTTGAAACGGCGATTTCACCGATAGCCACCCTAAAGCTCGACGCTGGTAGTCCCTTCCACCTTCACTGATTCTCCGTAGGGAGTTTCAACGCTAACCGTAACGGATAGGGTGAGTTTTCCGCCATCCCCCCGTAAACGGTCGGGAATCGTCCAAAGTTCGTGTAAATCGTATTCTGTGCCGGGAAGAACTATGTGCGGGGATATCTCTTTATCTCCGACTACGTTTCCTGACTCGTCGGTAATTTCAATTGAGCCCGAGAATTCTTCTTTTCGAATGTGAAGGTTTCCCAGGTTTTTTAATAAGGTTGAGACAAGTAACTTGTCTCCATCATGAACTACTTTCGCTGATAGTTGCTCGATCGAGGGATTAACTTCAAATTCTTTAAACTGATCCCCCGCAAAGATTTCCTCGCTTGGCCGAAGTAAAATCAAGGTAGCTACCCGGGTTGCCACTTTTATATTAGTTCCTTCACACTTGTTTGCTTCTTTTTCCACTGGACTGGCTTGAAACAACGCAGCTACATACCTGCCCCCGAACGGTTCTGTATCCATCGGATACTTTACCTCATAGGTGAATACTCTTGTTTGTTTTGGCTCAAGTACAATCTCCTTCGGTTCGAGGCTTAGGTGCTTTTTTCCGCTGTATGAGTAGTCTTGAGACATGTTTTCAGTCAGGAAAAGTGCTACTCCTTTCTCGTTTGTCCTAAATCCCATTACTTGAGATTCAATTGTCAGTGGCTCCGTTCCGGTGTTTTCTACGTATAGGTTTCCCCTTCCCGAGCCACCAGGTTCTATGGTAAGGTCCAAAAGCAGGGGTGTAACGGATAGGCCGGAGAAGCCAGTAAGGGAAAACGTGGAAACTATGGTTAGGACTAGGATTGTAACAACTACCCGACAGCATATTCTGTTAATCAATGGCCACCTTACGTCAGTGAATGCTTCCGTCTTTTTCGTATTCATGGTTCCTCCCTAAAAAGAGTTCGAGTTGAGGAGTCACATGTAACAGAGCCTCGGTGACGCCTCATTGGCCAGCCCCGGGAAGTTAAGTTTGCATTGAAGCCGTGTAAACGACAGTTGTACATGCTTCCCCTGTGGGCACGGTGAAATCAACAGTTAACTTGTAAGTAATGGGTGTTTCTTCGTTGTTGGTATAACCCTCCTCGCCGGCAAGAATCTGCACTTCTCCGTCGATATTTACAAAGCTTCCCCCTGTGCCTTCACCTTCATCGGGTGCTGTCGAGGCAACAGTAAGGTTTCCGTTTCCGATAAGATCATAGTCTTCGACTTCAAAAGTTCCATAGTCCCCAAGTATGCTATAGGCTGGAGCGTTTGTCTTGACTATAAGTACGTGTCCACCTTGAGCTGTTGGTTGGTCTACAGGATCGACTGACAGGTCAATTGTTTTTGTTTGATTAATTAAAACTAATTTTCCTCCTATCTTCGCATTAACTTTGACAGACTGTTCTCCCTGGGCTATCAGAGGGAGAGTGCTTGCCAGAAAGAAAGCCAAGGTTAGTGATACGACGAGGAATGTAAGTCGTTTTGAATTCATAATTTTCATCTTATCCTCCTCTGTTTATTAAGATGGTCTTCATATTTTCTCTTCTCAGTAATTTGATCAACTATCAACTACTTGTAACCGGCTCCGCATGTAAATGTATGGAGCTGGGTGTTATGTCGTATAAGACGGAGTAATATAAGGTTTCAAGTGGTAGCCCGCCCTCTAAATCCGTTACCACTTTCATCAATACGTCCAGGGTTCCGTTGTTAACGTATTTTTCAAAGGCACAACATCCGAACCCGCCCGCCCGAACTGATTGAAGATTGTGCTTCATGATAACCTCTGCAAGAGGCTCTGTAATTTCACCCCAGAGTGAAATAATTGCATCTACCTCAGTATTGGACAGGTAATCCATAACGGTGTTCTCGGCGTTCTCTGTATTCGGTTCAACCCACAGTATATCGTACTCATGGTGAAACTCTCTTGCTCTATCCAGTAAGCCCTTTTCTCTGGAGTGTGAGTGTCTGTCCTTCTTGGTTACAGAGTCGAGTACCAGTAGCTTGGAGAGAGGCGGTAGGTCTTCCAAAAGGTGATCCGCCAGTTTTTTGCCTTCTTTCCTCCAGTCGTAGCCGACGTAACCCTGACGCGGATTATGTGTCCAATCGTCAAGGCTAAAGCTGATTACTCCTATTTCTGACTCAACTGCTTGGCCTATTGCCTTGTCGAACTTACTTGGATGTCCAATCTCAACTGCTATTCCCGCCGGGGACTTTTCTTTTATTTTTTTGAGTATCTCGACAACTTGTTCACAGTGGTATGGCTTGTTGGGACCAAAGAATCTAACGTCGATGTCAAATTTTTCTGCGGTTGCATTTGCACCGGTAATTAGTTTTTTAACTCTAAGATCATCTAGAGGGTTGCAAAATATATAGACGTAGTCGTCACCTTCGACAGACTTGATCTTCTTTAGAGTATAATCGGGAAGCTGGCTCTCTTCCTTTTGGGCGAGCGCCGCCGAAGGTATCAGAAGGGCAAGCGTTAAGATTACGAAAAGCCCTAATAGAAACCTGGATGACCAAAACTCTTTTTTTCTGTCCGGATATGTACATTTGTTCCGGGTTCTTTTCATTTTAGACCTCCCTGTAATTTTATAAGTGAAACTCCTCGCAATCCCAGGTTACATCGTAACTGCAGCGGTAAAGACGATGGTTGTCTGAGCCTCGCCCTGTGGGACAGAAAAGTCTACATTTAACTGGTAATTAACGGTAGTGATTTCCGAGTTTGTATACCCGGTTTCTCCACTTAAAACCGACATTTCTTCTTCAGGTACCGTCCAATCGTATACGGCGTCTCCTTCATCTGGTGCAACCGAACTAATTCTGAAGTTTTCGTTTCCTATTAGATCGTAACCTGTGTCTGCGACCTCAAAGGCCCCGAAGTTTGCTGTTATTGAGTAGCTACTTACGTTGGTCTTCACCTCAAAAGAACTTGATCCTTCTGCCGTTGGGTTGTCTACCGGATCGACGACCAGCGTGACGGACTCTCCGCTAGTGAGACTAAAAACCAGACGCTGCGCTATCGTCGCACATATCTCGATTTCCTGCTGGCCCTGTCCCGCTTGACCGAAGCCAGTGCTCACTAACCCCAACGTCAAAAGGAGGGACAAAGTCACTGCGAGAGACAATTTTCTAAATCCTGTTGTTCTCATGAATACCTCCTAACTGTATTTTCCGTTAACTTGACCTGCTCCTACAATAGAACTTCTATATTATGATACTATAAAATTTTCACTTCATTTCCCAGTAATTAATACTAAGTCGTAATTATTATTTATATCGGGGATCCTGGCTTGCCGTTGACTGTGTTAAGTACTAATTTGTAGTCGCTTAGTTGAAATTCAAATGCCTACCCAGCCGCAAGATGTTAAAATTCTAGTTCTCCCTGGACGCCGAATTCACTTAGTACGTAATCTTCAAAAAGGTATTCGAACTCGACTTCGTATTGGTCCCACTCGATTACCTGCTCAACGGCGATTTCAAATTCGTCGGGAGAGGATTCTATCTCTAGCTCATTTTCCAGCTCCAGAAATTCAAAGTCGTGTTCAATTTCAAAAGTCAGGTCCATCTCGTTTTCAGTATTTACTTCCAACTCGACTTCTGCTTCAATGTCTTCAAGGCCAGTCATAAGGGCGTATTCAAGTTCAATCTCTCGATCTACAAGTGAAACCTCCAGTTCGAGCCTTTTCCCTTCGTAACCGATAGCTGCTTCACGTATCTCCGCTGTATGATCGATTTCAAACTCCCCAAGTAGAAGGCCCCCAGCGTCCAATGGAACCTCCGCACCCCAGTCCACGACTAGCTCGTCAAATTTCTCGTTTTCGAAGGAGATCTCTATTTCTCTTTCTATTACCGCCTCCCTTTGAAATACGGATTCGTCAAAGCGGAAAAATCTTGGGAACGTCCAAACATCGACCGTTTTTCCTTTGGAATTGATCAAAGCAAGGGGTCTGCTTTCATCTATTAACGCTTTCTTAATTTTAATCTTTTGATTTTGCTCTGGCTGGATTGTCGTGCGCTTGGGGATTTCGTAATAGCTGTCTCCGCTTCGTATTGACCAGCCCATGAGGTTCACCGGATAAGGATGGGGGTTGTGTAGAATTACCTGAGCGAGTTCTGCCTCTTTTTTGGTTAATGGCAGGAGTTCGAGCTTGTAGAAGGTTACCCCTTTATCCTCACTGAATAGCCCGATTCTCCTAACAGTTTCGTTTTCGAGCGAGATGGAGGTTTGAAAGATTTCAAGGAGCATTTCCTCCCAGTAGTTTGGCTGTAGATCTGTGTCTAGTTCTCCGGAAAGTTCCCATACATCCTCGCCTAGCGTAAATTCCACACCACGGACCCTTAACTTACTTGACTGAAAGGAATAGCCGTTTTCTAATTCTATCTCACCCCTCAAGCTTACCCCTGTCGAGAACCTTTTGTAGTATTCGATATACCCAATCCGTTCCTCTTCCTCGATGTCCATCCCTACGTCAAAGTCTGTTTCCGCAATTTCTCCCTCAAAACCGAACTCCAACTCGGGAAATTCGGAAGTCTCGAAGTCGGTTTCTAAGTAAATACTAAGATCTCCTTTGCCGAAGGTTGGGAAAACCTCGAGGTCGAAGTCGGCTTCAGTTACAGTTTCTTCGTCACCTTCCGATTCAGTTGCAATGTCCGCGTCGAAGGTTAAGCTCTCCCCCAATTCGAACTCCAGTGAAAGAGCCGTTCCCGTTTCAAGAATTTCTTCTTCAAAATCTGCGACAATCTCTTGCGCAATTTCACCTTCTAATATCATTGGGGGTTCTGCAACTGCTTGGTTAATGCAAAATGGTTGACAGGCGATGAATAAGACTAGGGCAAAGAAAAGCCATCTCAGGAGTGAAGTCAACCCGTTTTTTAAGAAGCGATAAGATTTGTTCTGCATAAGAGGGTACATACCTATTTTTGCTTAAATTGGTCCGCGACGTTTGTTGTCTGATTAGCCGTTGATGAAATATTGATTGGTCCGCTATTCGGGGGTTATCTATGATGTCTTATGGGCTGTATCATCTTAGTATATTACCGAATGCTTGTAACCTGCATAACCTTTGTCCAACGGCCGGCGGAAGTGTTTTCTATTTCGAGACGTTTAAGGTTATTGAATCACCGGTACGGCTATTCCTCCTTTTTCTTCTGAGTGTGCTGTGGAAAATAAGCCATCTTGACTCCTCTTGAGCTCAAGGTCCTTAAATCCAGCAGCACTGGTGAGTTTATCGATAAGTCTAAAAAGTTGTAGTGCAGTAGTAACTTATCGTCTTCGTCGAGACCTTGATTTTTTATTAGAGGAGTAATTTTGGTAATTTCATTTTTGGATAGATCAAGATATTTTAAGTTGATTAACTCTGAGATAGGTTCAATTTCTGCGATTTTATTGTTTGAGAGGTCAAGGCTTTCCAGATCTTTGAACGCTTTTATTCCTTCAATGACCCGCAGGTGATTATGATTGATGTTCAATTCCCTTAATTTTGGAAGTTCTCCCATGGCGGGGAATTCATGCAGGCCATTGTGTTTGAAGGAGAGAACTTCGAGCTTGGTAAGCTGCCCCAGACCGGTGATGTCGCCTAAGTGAAGGTGGGAGTCAGTGATCTTCAGCACTTGCAGATCCTCCAACTCGAAAATCACGCTCTTGTTCGCGAACGGATCGAGCTTATCAAGGACTAGTTCTTCCAGGTTCTCAGCATGTTGAAGGCCTTTCAAACTCTCTACTTTCTTGGCATTAAGTGATTTCAAGTGCAATAGATCGTAGGTAGTTATCTCCTCTCTGTTCACACCTAATTGATGCGCTATCGCTGCGGCAAGCTCCGGGTCAGGAATAAGTTTTTCGTTTTCATCATTAGGTTGGACTGGGAAACAAACTACTACAACCAAGAGTAGCATACCCAATAAGAGGTACGGACTTTTGTTTTTGAAGTTCATCGCTGGTCTCCCAATAAATATAACAGATGTTGTGTTAAAATGGTAATACCGGGCTGATCCTGGTTTTCAGTTCTCATCAAGAAAAAATCCACATTTTTGGATGGCCCGCATTATGTAGTGGAATCTATGGATCTGAGGTTGACAAATTGTACTACATGGAATATATTATTTTAGGTTAGGTTTTTAATAGAATAGGTATCTTTGAGTTTAGCCTTTTTACAAGGGTAACCCTTCCGAAAGGAAGATACACAAAGCTTCAGACCCTAACGTAATCCTAACAAATAACGCGGGTGGCTGAGCTGCACAAAGGTTATGACAAACTTTCAAATCGGTAATTTTAGGGATAAGCTTCTTTCCTTGTTAGTTTTATCTGTTTTGGTTTCTCTCTTTCTAATCAACCCTTCTCTCTTAGCTATGGGCAGCGAACCAGCGATGGTGCAGGTCACTGCTCGAATACAACCGGCCCAGATAATTGAGACCGGCTGGTCCGATCTGGACTCGTCACGGGAGAAGTTAGTTGCTCCTGTTTCGTTCGGTTCCGAGGCTGAGTTAACCGGTGAAACTCTGAAGAAGACCGTCTCGTTAACGCTTGACCTTGGTAGCAACAAGCCCTGGGCCTTATGGGTGAACCAGGGCAATCTTGAGGAGATAAACGAAAAGCTTAGGAGCGCTGGCTGGTGGCTTGAGAGTGTTTTGCTTGCCTGCAGGGGAAAGCAAAGGGAGATTGAAAAAAAATCTGTCCAAATAGCAAGCGGGCAGAACGGAAGTTTCAAGGTCAAGATATCCTGTCAGTTTATTCTTGAGAAATTAACCAACCGAAGTCCTGTGGACTCTGACTTAGATCAAATAAGAAGTCTTTTGGTATTTCGGATAAGTTAAACCTGTTCAGTAGCTCAGGGCTGACTGAGCATCTAGGACATTTTACGTCCTTTAGTTGTCTTAGCTTTCCACTTGTCTATCTCAAAAACCCATAATTCCGGTATATGGTAATTTCCGGGCGCAAGGACACACTAAGAGATAACAGTGCCTTTACACTAGCAGCCCCCGTGCCCGGATGGTACTAAGCGTGCTATCGTTTACTCAACCACCGCAAAGTCTGCGTCCAAAACTTCGAATAATAATCCCATTCGACAAAATCTATCCCCCAGTGTGGGGCAAGATCGGAAGCAAATGCCATGGACCTGCCGTCTCCATAGGACCAGATAGTTATGAATGGATCCCCCTCGTTTGCCTCAGCCAGGACGGTAGATCCTTCTTTCGCCTCCAGGCTCTGGTAACCGAGGAAAGCTGGCCAATCTGCAGGGATTCCCTCAAGTATTTCGTGATCGGGATTTGTTACCTTTGGCTTCATACCTTCAGTTTTTTCTACCCTGTCATCTAGTTTGCTGATGTTCACCGGTAAAAGCTCCTCGATTTCTGAACCATGGTAGTTGCCCTTTCCTTGAAATCCCTGATAGCAGACGTATCCACCGGCCATGACAAAGCCACCACCGTCGTGAACGAACTTCCTAATCATCTCTAATCTATCAGGTCCCATTGGCATCGTGAACATGTCGGAGTACATGGTTAACGTATTTCTCCCCGTGTCACTGACTATTAGCACGTCGTAGGCGTTGAGTTCTTCCTGTTTCTCCGGAAAGCTTCTAAGTATGTCGTGATTGGGTATGTGATCAATTTCGATGTCATCTACGTCCTGTAAAGCTTCCTTCAGGTATACTGAGTAGTCGTCGAATCCTCCGAGCTTTACGACGTCAAATCCTTTGGTATGTATTTTTGTTACCGCCCAGGTTTCACCAAGAAAAAGTACTTTGATTGATTTGTTATTCATAAAAACCTCCAATTAAAAAATCTATTATTCTTTCACAGAGCCTAGCAATAAGCCCTTGATTACTAGTCGCAGAAAGAAAATGTAAATTAACAACACGGGAACAATCGAGATAAAAGCGCCGGCCATGTGGACGTTCCACGCTGCAACAGTTGTACCTTTTAAATTAGCTACTGCTACAGTGACCGGCTGAGATGCTGTACCGGAAGTCAAAGTTAAGCCAAAGAGAAATTCGTTCCATATATTTGTGAATTGAAATATACCCACCACCGCAAATCCAGGCAGGGAAAGTGGCAAAATGATTCTTGTAAAGATATTGAACACCGATGCTCCGTCTATTTGTGCTATCTCGATAAGAGATTGCGGTATAGGGTCGATGTAATTGTAGAAGAGAAGAGTAGTAATGGGCATACCATATGCAGTATGGGTAAGGATAAGTCCAAAAACGGTATTGTACAACCCCAATCTTCCTATGAACTTCACCAGAGGAATGAGTATTGATTGGGGGGCAATGTAAAACCCGGCAATTATCAGAAAAAAGAGAATGTTTGAGCCTCTAAACTTGTATTTTGAAAATATGTACCCACTCATACAGCCGAAGATTGAGGATAGAGCCGTGGCGGATAAAGCCATGATTATGCTGTTTTGGAAAGACTTTTTTATTCTTCCAAAGGCTTTCTCGTACGCGGCTAGTGTGGGGTTTTTTACGGGACTTACCGGCGACGTAATCAGTTCTTGCTCGGATTTCAGTGAAGTGTTGATCAAACTGTAGATGGGTAGTAAGTAAAATAATGAAAGCCCCAGTAATAGCATGTAAATGCTGGCCCGGGCGGAAGTGCTCATTTCTTCGAAGTTCATGTTGTATCTTTCCTCATCTTTACCACAAATGGAATTACAATTAGGGCGGAAAGAATAAACATGACGAAACCGATTGCCGCCCCATCGGCAAATTGGTTTCTGTTAAAAGCGACTCGCCACATGTAAGTAGCAAGCAACTCTGATGAGTAGCCGGGTCCACCGCCGGTGGTCAGCCAGACCAAATCAAATACCCTTAAGGCGTACATCAAAAGCAAGAAGAGTATGGTGAAAGTCGGTACCTTCTGCAGCGGGACGATGACCCGAGAGTATTTCTGAAATGTAGATGCCCCGTCTACATCGGCGGCTTCAAGTAACTCCCTCCTAACGCCCGAGATACCGGCAAAATAGACAAGCGTGGCGAAACCGGAGAACTGCCATACGTAAATAATTACCAGACCCAGTAGCGATTGACTACTGGATGTCAGCCAGGGTTGTGTTAAAGCACCAAGCCCGATTACACGTAAAATTGTATTGATGGTTCCGGTTTTTGGTGCGAACATCCACACCCACATGGTGGCGGAAACGACAAAAGAAAAGGAAAGGGGCAGCAGAAAGATAAGGCGAAAAATCCGCCTTCCCTTCAATCCTAGGTCGATGAGTATCGCATTCAATAGACCCAAGGGTAGCGTTACAATAATAAAGACACCCGATAGGATCAGAGTATTGAATAGACCTTTACGAAAAACGAAATCCTTCATGAAGAGATCGAGATAATTGTTCAAGCCGACAAAGTGACCGAATCCACTTAAGCCTTCCCACTTTAGCATAGATGCCCAGGCGCTCCATCCTGCAAAGTAATATACAAAGATTCCCGTCAACGCCACGGCGGGCAGCAGAAAGAGAGTTATTTGCATGGACTTTTTCAAACTTTTATCCCTCCAATGCGGGCATAGAGAAAAAAGCCGGGGGATCAATTAGGAAATCCCCCGACCTTAGTCCAACAAATTACCAGGATATACTCCTGTAGGCCCGTGCGAAGTCCTTTACTCCCTGGTCGACGTTCGGCTTTTCGAAGAAGTTACTGAACATTCTACCAAAAACATCCAGCCACGCTTCTGGCGGGCCAGCGAACGCGGATTCTACGATCGTCGTATCGGGATCCCTGAAGTCTTTAAGGATGTCTTGAGATATTACGTCGTACATGTCTGTAAACGCGTCTAACCGAGGAGGTGTGGCGCCCTTCAAAGGGCAGAATACGGTTTCGGCTTCTGCAGTTCTCAACAAGTGTAGCCACTTCTTTGCAGTCGTTGGATGTGGTGCCCCTTGCGGGAAGACAAAACAATCCAGGTGTAGAGAAAAGACTCCCTCGGTTCCTGGACTTGATTGATAGTTAAAATCAACCCCCGACTTCCAGCCAACTGCGTTAAAGTGTCCTTTTACCCAGTCTCCCATCTGATAGAAAACGGCTTTATCGGCAACTAATAGGTCAGCGGCCTTATCCCAGGTGAGTGCGGCGTAGTCTGAATTGATATAGCCCTCATCCAACATGTGCTTTATCGCTCCCAGGGCTTCTCGCACCGCTTTGTCTTCGCTCGGATTTGCCTCGCCGTTGTAGAGTTTCTCTAAATACTCCGGACCGCCGTGTGGAGATGACAATACAAAGGTTTGGAATATCTGACTTGCAAGCCAGAATTCTTGACCCGAACCGGCACCTACGGCATAAGGAATATAGCCCGCTTCCTTTGCTTTTTCGCAGGCCGCGAATAAGTCGTCCCAGTTCTCCAGAGGCATGTCAATTCCCAGTTCCTCTACTAATTCTTTGTTGTACCACAGGCAGTTGTTCCTCATGATGTTAAGAGGTATGCCATACTGGTGACCGTCGATCGTACCCATTTCCTTGATCTTGTCTGGAACGGGTATATCTGCCCATATTTCGTCAATGGGCTGTAAGACGCTTACCCAGGATTCCAACATGCCGCTACCGTAGGTTATCTGGAAAGTGTCCGGAGCGTTTCCGGCCATAATCATCGTCTTTATCTTCGACCTCATTATTCCTCCGCCACCGCCCGAGACCGGGTTTTCGGCTATCTCGAGGTTTGGGTAAACTGTTTTGTAGAGATCGAAGACGGCGTCAATTGCCTCTTTTTCCCCTCCGGCAGTCCACCAGTGATAGACGACTAACTTGTTATCGCTTGCCGCCGATGCTGATAGAGAAGGAACCAGAAGAGCTATACCCAGTAAAAGTACCAAAATTGTTAGCAAACTTTTTGTTTTCACGCAAATCCACCTCCGCGAGGTTTTATTAACGGATACTTAGAAGGTCAATGTTCAAAACTTTCGAATAGTTGAAAATATCACCCCCTATGCTTTGTCGTCGGCCGAAAATGTCTGCACATATACCTCAGGATCACCGATAGTCTGATGGAGTTGAGTTATGATTGAGCCTCTTGCGCAGGCCATGCTGCTATCGCCAACACTGTCGATTTCTATCTCCCCAATGCAAAGCTTTTTGGATAGTTCTCTGGAAAAAGATTTAGCTTGCTCGAAAACGTCCCTTCTGATCTCGGGGAAAGCCTCCATGTCTACAACTAAAAGTGAGGGATTAAACATGAATAGAAGATCCTTGATTCTTTGATTTAACACCCTCGTGATCTCGTCCGGGAATCCGCTGGTATCCGAAGCCCTTGATATGTTTGTGTTGACAAAATTATCCAAACATGGATCGTTACCACAGTTGCATGAGGGAAGTTGATACTCAGGGTTTACGTTGACGGAAGTATGTCCAAACTCCCCGGCAGTACCATTTTTCCCCTGTAGTATGTGGCCGTGGTGAAAGATACTACCTCCAATATTTACCCGGGATCTACTCCTTTCACCTGCCCGTACGGCAAGATATAGAGCGACTATGTTCGATGTGTAGAGCAAACCTTTGTAATCCAGAACCGAAAGCAGTTCCTGGTCTACGTCATTCCCGACGGAAACAGGGATATCCAATTCTTCCTGGAGGGGTGCCTGGAGTGGAACCATTTCTTCGGTTGGAAACCTTGTGATTGGTTTAAAAGAACCTTTTCTTACTATGCCAGGGACACCCAGTCCAACTCCTATTATGCGTGAATAGGCGATCTCGCACCGGTTAACTAGCACTTTTATTCGTTCTAGAAGAGATTGCGGAATGGTTGAATAGTTGCCTTCCTTGAGGACTTCCATGTCTAAAAAACCGCCCTCGCTTGAAACTAGGCGTTTTGAAAGGTCAAAAAGTGCAATGTTGAATTTTGGCATGGAGAGATCTATTCCGATGAAAAAGTGGTTGGAACCGTCAAACTCGTATACAGTAGGCTTTCTCCCCGCAGAGGTGTCTTTTACTCCGCGCTTCCGAATTAGACCCCGATTAAGGAGGGCCTCAATGCCTTTAGTTACTGTGGGGATACTAAAACCAGTATAACCGGCAATTTTCTTCTTTGTTGTACCGGGATGGTCGTACAGATATTGGAGAACCGATGTTTCCAGGTTCGGATCGTTATTTGACATCTAATCCTCACTTTTAGTTGCTGTTCAAGTTCCTAGATTTGACTTATTAAAATAGTTTTTGTTAAATTATGACGAACTATACTCAGATATGTCAAGATCCTTGCTAACATGAGCCCCGTGAATTCGGATATTGCTAGGATGAACTGTCCACATCCGATATTATGATATTACACTCAGTATTTACTTTCAAGATATTTAACGGCATTTAATAATTGTTTTTGTAGGCCTCTTAAATCCTCCACCCTCGGTTGCCAATATTGGCTTGAGTTTAAAAATTGGGGCATATTTCCGGTGAACAATAGTTCAGGTTGCCGTCCTCTTAAATCACCGGCGGATTAGAAGCCATCTTTCGGTCAACGTGCAAAAGGGATTAGTTTCTCCCGTCTCGCTAAGTTTTACATTGCGATAACCAGTAGCCCGGTCCCCGCACCCGGCTTCACCGATGTTAGGTGTTATAGAGATAATCCGAAATAACTTGCAAACCAAAACGATTATTATATCATTATAATGAGTCTTTCGAAAAAACCTCTCAAATGGAGGGAAAGTATGGCCAAAAGAAATGTCGAGTTGATCGAACAGGCAGGCATAGACGTGGATGAATTGCTGGAAAAGTTGATAGATGCGGCAGCTGCTGAGTTCACTACTTACTACTACTACACAAATCTTAGGGCGTACTCGGCCGGTCTGGAAGGCGAATCAATTAAGGAAATAGTCGAAGACGCCAGGCTGGAAGATAGAAACCATTTCGAAGCGTTAGCTCCCAGGATCTATGAACTGGGTGGTAGTCTACCCAACGACATTCGCGATTTTGCGGATAGGGCTTCATGTATGGATGCTAGGCTTCCGGAGGAAAAGACAACGGAGAATCTGTTAGAGGTGCTCCTAGACGCCGAGCGCTGTGCTGTGGGTGTTTACACGGATATCTGCAACTATACTTATGGCAAAGACCATAGAACCTACGAATTATCTACAGCTATCCTGCACGAAGAAACTGAACACGAGGCGTGGTTCGAGGAACTTCTCACAGGCGAGCCCTCCGGCCACTTTAGGAGAGGTGAACCCGGCGTCAGTCCGTACGTTTCCAAGTTTATTCCGAATAAGTAAAGTGAAACTTAGGCAATTTAACGAACCCCTGGGGACTAGCTGAATTGACCCCGGGTGTTCTTTTTTCTGAAGATGCATTGAGAATTGCGATGTCTTCCGTGCAATATGTCGCGATACTCTCGGGCCTCACGGCGGCGGGATTGTTCAACTACTCGGCGATCAGTTAAGCTATTCACAGGTTAATCCATACGAAGGCGAGATAAGGGATTTTGTCCAGGCGATAGAAAACGACAGAGATCCGGAGGTTAACGGTCGGGAGGGGCTAAGGAACGTGGAAATATTGGAACAGGCGGCCTAGGTTAGGGCAGATACTGAATAACTGAATAGAGGTGACGATTATTGAAAAAGAGGGTTCTCCTTAAGATATTCATCGAACTTCTCTAAAGCCTCTTCCATATCTGCTCGACCGAAACCAACCCGAAAATAATTGCCCTGGTGGTCGAATAATTGAGAAGGAACGAGCATGACTCCCTTTTTCTCTACCAGATCGGAGCACAATTCCGAGATATCTCTATCAGCTGTCAATTCCGGAAAAGCAATCGATCCCGCCCTGGGTTTGTGCCAGCTAAACATTTCCTCGTATCGTTGGAAGAAATTGTCCAAAGTTTCCAGGTTGTTACGGATGATCTTAAGGTTTCGAGACAGTATTCTTTCTTTGGATCGTAAAGCGATGATAGCCAATAGCTCGCTTGGAGCGCTATTGCAGATAGTGGTGTAATCTTTGAAAGTGATGAATTCTTTCAGCAGTTCCGGATTCCTGGTCGTCAGCCAGCCTATTCTCAAACCGGCCAGGCCAAAGCTTTTTGACATTCCGCAAAGAGAGATAGCGTTCTTGGATAGGTCGGAAGCCGAAGGCAACCTATCCTTTTCGTCGTATTCTAAAAATCTATACATCTCGTCCGAAAACAGGGTTATTTCACGCCGGTCCGCTAGGTCTATTATCTCTCTGAGCTGCCCTTCTTGAAGGTTAGCTCCCGTTGGATTATGAGGAAAATTCATCACGATCAGTTTCGTGTTTTCTCGTAGTGCTTTCTTTAAATCACTGACATCGAAAATCCAGCCTTCGTTCCCTCTCCGGGGAGTCCATCTGGTTACTTCGCACCCCAGTGAACGGGCAATTTCGTATAGAGATTGAAAACCCGGAAAAGTTGTTATCACGTGATCTTGTTGGGTTAAAAGGCAATTCATGACCACGAAAATACCTTCCTCGGGAACAAGTACTAATACATCATCTGTGCCTATATTCGAGTAAAGATCAGAGATTTCCTCGCGAAGAACCGGGTGACCCTGGGTCTCAGTATAACCCAGGGATAGATTTTCCCACATTTGTAGAGAGCTCTCATCTGCCATTCCAAGCAAGTCGTTTAGCGATAGGGGCTCGCAGTCGGTACAGCTCAAAAGATAAGGGGCCTGAAATTCGTGCTTTGCGAAATATCTTTCCAGTTGGAACGCTTCGATATTCATAGTTTCGTTTTATTTATACCACCATCTGGGAGAAAATTAAATCTAAAGAGTGTAGTCAATCTTCTGGATATACGTTAGGATAAAGATATCGCAGTTTTACATCCGCCCGTTTTGATCTCCCAACTCTGGTTATTTTAATTTGGCGTGTGTCCCGGGAAAGTTGACGAACATTTTTCCCCTCCATATAATACCAGTGACATCGTTTTGGACACCTCTTATTCCTCCCAAAATTTCCTCCAAACGTTTATTCAGGAGGTTAGCTATGAATCCGAGCAGAAACAAACTGATGTACAGTTATCTGGGAATAGCCGTAGTCTTGGTGATCGTATTTGGCGTGGTAAGTCCAGTTATGGCCCAAAATGATGCCGAAAACGAAAAACAGAACCTTTTAGACAAGATACTTTCCTATATTGATACCATCGCCAAAGCAATTGGTGGCTTTCTCGTCTTTGTTATCAACGAGATAACCGGAATTAAATTATCAAATCTAGTTATGCCGCTTGGTTACTTAGGTGAGATAACAGTCATACTATTGGCACTTGAACTCATCGAAGGAGCCAGGAAAGTACTTTGGTTTTTAATACTGGCCGGATGGGCACTTATAACCATTCGAATTGTAATGGAGATATTGCAGACTAAGTCGGCATAAGGCATTGAGTGTGATCAGGTACCCCTTCTTGGAGTTTCAAGGTAATTGTTAACGCTCTCTTAGCCATTCACCATTAATTCTATATTCATAACACTTGACTCGCCGGATTTTGATAGGAGCAGGGTACACCAGCTGCACACTTACCACAAACATCAGTCAAGTCCAATTCCGAATAAAATTGATCATTGAAGAAACACATATCATAACAGAGATGTCTATCATAGGAGTCTGCCTGGAGGGCGCCATTTACGCATCTTTTGACACATTCATTACAGGAACCATCCACTTTATAGAGGCAATATTCTTTTTCCGGTCTGGTTGTAGGCTCTAACTTTAAATTTGTGACAATGCTGCCAATTCTTCCGGCACAACCACTTTCAGTGATTAACATTTTGTGAATCCCAAATGTCCCCAGGCCGGCAATATAACCAGCATGTTTATGCGACCAGTCGCTTATTAATTCCTTCTCGTCAAAATTGTGGGTCGCCGGAATAACTGTCGAATCGTAGTCTATCTTATTCAATTCCTTCCGAACGTGCTCATTTAGATCCTCGATTAGTTGATTGGTCTCTATGTAAGCTACCGCCCATTCTCTAGAGCTTTCTTTTCCTTTGATATTACTTTCTATGATTGACTTCTCAAAAGGTAGAAAGTATGTAATTACCGTTTGAGAATCAGGCAAAAAATCTTTGGGCAGAGCATGGGAAGAGCTGATAAGAACTTTTAACTTTTTAAATAACTGGTCTTCCGCATCGGCATACGCTATAGGTGGAACTCTCCATTTCGTTTCTATATCATTTCTAGCTTGGTAACTACTCACATAATCTTTGATTAAACTTTCCACTTGTTCTTTCAAGCTGTACCATCCTTTGTTTAGACTACTTATCTCGGAAAGCTGGCATGAAACCGCTATCACTTTTTACCATCAGGTATAATTCCCCATAGCTTACCCAAACAACCTGACCTATCTTTCACTTTCTGCGTACCAATTACGAACTCCTCGCTGAACTTCTTGGGTTTGGGAAAAATGTTGCAGCACTGAGTCTTCTGGCTAAAAGAAGGTAGGTCTTGGGGTAAACCGTTGGGGTTGTAATCGGTTAGCCATTCGTCTAAGCCATCCTGCAATATTTCTGGCATTTCCGCAACAGGTATTGAAATCCAGCTGCCACCCAGCGGGTTTGGTCCTAGCGAATATCGGGGGAAATACAGGTTGAAGTTAACCCCCTTCTCTGAAAGGGTGAAGATAAAGCCCTTACCGGATATATTCTTTTCCAAAATTTTAAGCAGTTCACCACTCATGTCAGTCATGGTGAGCAGTCTTTCGGTGAGGTCTTTTTTACCTTCGCCATACAGCTGTCTGGCAATTTTTACTTCGCCGCTTACCCACTTTTTCAGAAGGCTATACTTTAAGGCATGCTTGGCGTGTAGCCAGTCTTCGAACAAATCCTTGACCTTGAGTTTCCTTCCTGAAAGCGTGTAGGTGTATAATTCGTAGTTGTTTACACCGTGAGCGCCACCGGTATATCTATCGTAAACTCGAAGCAGGCTGATTATCTTACCGCCCAGGTAGGTAGGCTGAATTTCTGCGTGATTGTGTAGTTTTTTAACTGATCCTTGATAATTTTGGTGGTAAGCCGCCATTGACTGACTCTCTACCCACCCTTTCATTTTCTCCTTGCCGGAGTAAAGAGTTTCAAGTGAGTGGAGGGTATAAACACACTTGTTACTATCCCTTATCTTAACACTTTCAACCATCAGGTCCTGGGAAATTACGGATAGCCTAGAGTTCCTTTTGTCGGTAAAATCCGTAACCATCGGAAATCTCCACTCCTGTCTTTCCAGGTGATATAGCATGTTTTCAGCTTTCAGGTAATAGGTGTTTGGATGAAAGGTAGATTTTTGGAAAGGTTCGTTGCTCTGTTTCACATAGGTTCCTTTATTGGTTACGTACAGTTTGTAACTCGAAGCCGCACAGGAGAAAGCAACGATGAAGACGATAAAGGCCGCGGTAAGAAGTTTGGTTCTCATACCCATAAGATAACAATTCTTAAAAGAACTAACAACTCCGACCGGAATCAGTAATCCTAAACA
>CAZTJJ010000002.1:0-73179 GCA_964614065.1 uncultured Thermotogae bacterium | reverse complement strand
AAAACTATCTTTACCTTAACTCCTGGCTTCTTGAAAACCTCAATAAATACTACGTTCGACCGCTAGACTACGAGTACTACAAATCCCTGGACAGCGAACTATCTAAAAGACTCTACGAGCTACTAGGAGTCAAATTCTACGGGTTGTTGAATGACGGCAAACCTTACCTCCGCTACAAGTACGGAAACCTATGTAAACTACTGCCAATTAGAAAACAGGATTACCTCTCAAAGGCAAAGCAGATATTTGCTCCTGCACACGAAGAACTTAAAAGCAAAAACTTTTTGCGGAAAGTCAACTGGAAAGGAAGTTCTACCAGTGGCAGCTACATTACCTATTACCCTGGAACGAAACCGAGGTCGGAATCCAATTAGAAATACAGAAAATATCAAATCAACGAAAAGACAATCAACACGAAATTAAGATAAAAAGTCCTTTCCCCCGCCGCACGGCACCTGCCCTTCGGTGAAAATTGCCCAACATTTACCCGTAACTTGGGGTATATCTTCTTAGAAGTTACCCCTTCGTTACTTAAATTCTCCATCATTTGGGCATTTTCACGCTCGCGCTGCTCCCGTGCTACCCACTGCGTGTGCCGCCATCAAGGCGGCACCGCAGCGCCTCCCTCACATTCAGGAGGCCGCAGGTTCGAGTCCTGCTTCGCCCACCACCTTCAGCTAGTACCCTTTAGTCGGTAAAATACAAATAAGTTTTAACTTTTGCCTTGCCCAAATTCTAACATGAAACGGCGCAATCAGGCGTCCATATTTGGAAAAGAGATTATTTGTTTCAACCATCGTGTTACAAAAATTGTCAAACAGAAGAGAAAGTTAATGAAAACAACAACTACGCTCTTTCTAACGCTATCAACGATTATAAGTTGAGGGAAAAAATAGAGGGACGATCGAAGAAGACAAGGTTCCGTACCATAAACTGTGTGAGCGTCAGCGTTCGGTAGAGTATGTAGTTCCTTTACCTGGAACTTTTGTAGAAATAGGTGGTCAAACTCTGTATTTTACAGAAACTGCTTTTTTCAGGTATTTATCCATTTTTCCTTCGATTTCCGTGATAGAAAATACCAGAGGGCCTTGACGATAGGCTGGCCACAGGCCTTTGTGGTTTTGTCTGGCTTTTCAGGAGGATATGTTTCGGGAGTGTCTTATCTTAAGTAACGAACTTTCATGCAGTTGACGAGTTTAAATTTTACGCTGTTTTAGACCTCAATTACGGTGGAAGGGTTTCAGTATTGGTTTTGTCTGGCGTTTGCGCTGCTGTTACTGTATGGTTAAGAATCAGTAACAAAAGGGTAATTAAATAGATTTCCTGAACATGGTAAAAATTCAAATTCGGGCTCTAAAACTCATACCTTAGCCCAAAGTAGTAGTAAAAGAAGTTGAATCGGTAGTTAATGACCTCCTCAATAGTCTCTTGAAAAGTATTTTGTATTGAAGCATTCACCTTCAGGTCTTTGAAACGATAATAATTTATCGCTCCCGTTAAAACTATGGGAACACCGAACGATGCCAGAGGCAAATCCACTCCGAACAAAAAGTTATAGCCCCCGGTGGTTGCAGAGAAATTACCTTCCAGACTGGTAGAACCACTACTGATTTCCCCCTGGCCGGTTAGGCCCATATGGAAAATTCCCGCTCCCACGTGGGGCTCGATCAACTGGTTAGCCGGCAGATAGCAGTTGACATTGGCGGAATAGTGGCCCAATGAGCCGTTGATAACGGTAAGGTAGCTCTGGGAGTTCAAGCTATAGGTCTCGTTAAACTGGAATTCAACGGAGTTACCTCCGAATTCAAGGCCAACAATACCCAACCGTCCACTCAATGTTGGAGCGAAAACCACCTCGTCTAACAATGTGGGAAAAAATCTCCCTTCAATTCCCACATGTAAAAGTTTTCCTTCGGCTGTTATGCCAGTGGGTACCGAGACCATCAATAGAATAACAAGAAAGGCTACCGGGCAGGATCCTCTAAGAAATCTCTTAGAGTTGGTCCTAAGGATCATTTTTTGCCTCCTTTTTGAAGAGATTTGACTGCCAAACAATAGAAAGGCTCGGAGGTATCCACAAAGGTAATCACTACTAGTATATGGATCTAAAAACCTTCGTGACCTTCGCAAAAATTTTTAAGGGAAAATATCCAACGAAAATGCCTACAAAAAGCGAAACAATGACTATTCTTGTCAAACTAGCACCGAATCCCTGGAGCAGAAAGACAAAAAAAGTCGCAAAAATCCCAGCAACAAAAGGAAAAAATATTGGACGAAAGAATAATACATTTGTCTTACTTGAGTTAAGAAATTCTATTATGTCGATATCCTGGTTGATGGTGGGATCTCTTTCAATTTGCCAGAACTTATAAAATATCCCAAGTATATGACTTACTGTACTTCCCGCAATCGCAAAAAGAGCGATAGTGTAGAAAAAAGATGCCAGCCCTTGTTTGTCTGGAGTTGTTAAAGAGGGGTGATAGACGAAATTAGAGCCAGTATGCCATCCGGTTAACCACACCGTAAATGCAAATATTATGAAACCGATCCAGCACAGTAAGATCGTAGATGAAATCCAAAAGTTACCACATCTGTATGTGGCTTTCTTTTTGTTAAAGGCTTCTTCTAATCTCTCGTTCATGGCTTGCCTCCTTGTTTATAAGAAAATCAATTCTTATAGACTCGCAATTTCCATGCAAAAATTGGTTGAACCTATATATCTAGACTATTGGGTACTCTTATTAAAATTCCCTTGTCAAGAGGCTTTCTGAGCATAACTAATTGATTGTGCAAAATTTTATTTTCTAATTCCGGTTTCTAGTTGTTATACTCTACAGTCTGCTAGGTGTCCGTTCTCTGTATAAATTACTTGCCAACGACAACCACAAGCATAATTATTTCTTTTTCAACTGATATATAAACCCCATTTGTTAGCTAGATAGGTGATAAATTGGCTAGTAATTGCACCGTTTTAGCAATCCTCATATCCTATAATAGGTAGTGTATTAATCTAAAAATGGGGTATCCTCCAGTAGAATGAATTTGTAAAAGAGGAGGAACCCCAAATGATCGAAGAAAGTGTGAGCTCAAATGACGGGTTTGACAAACAACTAAACGGGTTAATGAATCTCCCGCTCAAAAAGAGTTGTGGCCCACATACATTGTTATGTGAGCCACAAATTCTGTTACTCCAACGAGAAGTAACTGAGGACAAACAACTCCGGAAAACCCTTGATCCGGAGTTGTTTGTCCGATCAATTTTTTTCAGACAATCTGTCTATACCCATTTTCGGAATTTCATTGCTTCGACAACTCTTTGTACCGCAACCACGTAGGCTGCTTGTCGATAGGTAATGTTTTTCTCAATACTGGTATCGTATACTTCGTTAAACGCGGCAGTCATCTTTCTATCCAGCCTCTCATGGATTCTATCAATATCCCAGTAATAACCCGTGAGGTTTTGAACCCATTCAAAGTAAGAAACCGTAACCCCACCTGCGTTTGCTAGAAAATCTGGAATTATCAGGGTTCCTGCTTCATGTAAAATCTCGTCCGCTTCAGGGGTTAAAGGTCCGTTTGCCAACTCTAAAATAACCCCCGCATTTACGTCCTCTGCGTTTTCGTCGGTGATAACGTTTTCTATTGCAGCAGGAATTAGTATGTCTACTGGTAGCTTTAAAAGTTCTTTATTTCCATCATTCCCACGACCCAGCAGTTCTGCTCTCTGAACTTCTTTAGAAAAAACACCGGGGCTTTTCAGATTCTTGGATATATCCTCGTACTTTAGGCCTTCCTTTGAATAAATTGCCCCTTCTACATCGCTTAGTGCTACGACTTTTGCGCCAAACAGCTCTTCTACTAATTTGTGAGCGTGAGAACCCACATTTCCGTACCCCTGTATTGCAACGGTTGCGTCTCTTAGGTCTGTTCCAGCCTTTTGGGCAAAATTACGAAGCACGTACATACCGCCACGGGCAGTAGCGTCATCTCTTCCTATAGAACCACCAACAGAAAGTGGCTTGCCTGTGATAACCCCGGGACAGCTGTAATCTTTTAGTTTAGAGAATTCGTCCATCATGGAAGCAATTATTTGCTGGTTCGTGTTAACGTCGGGTGCAGGTATGTCTTTATGAGGACCAATTAGCGAACTCAGCCCCCTTATGTATCCTCTTGATAACCTCTCTAGTTCATCATCGCTCATTTCTTGAGGGTTGCATACTACTCCACCTTTCGCGCCGCCGTAAGGTAAATTCAAGAGGGCACACTTCCATGTCATCCAGGCGGAAAGCGCTCTGATTGTGTTCAGTGTCTCCCCTGGGTGAAATCTTATACCACCTTTTGTAGGACCAAGCGCAGAGTTGTATTGTACCCTGTAACCATCAAAGATCTCGGTCTTACCGGAGTCCATTTTTACGGGTATTGTAAAGTGGAATTCCTTCATAGGATTTCTCAACAGTTGATAAACGGGACCATCCAATCCCAATAACGATGCGACCTCGTCAAGCTGTTTTCTTGCGACTTCAAAAGGGTTTTCTTCTTTTTGTGGTTTTTCTCTTGGTATTGTTGAAGTTCTACTGACCATCTGAATCATCTCCTATGGACCGAATATATATCTATCACTTGCTGTCCTGCTTCGTCTTTACTTTGTAGTGTAGTAACACCTCTAAAGACTTTATTGAGGTTAACAATCAGATGATAGAACTAACTTGCTTTCCAGAAAATGACATTCAACAAATAGCTTACATTCTCTTTAAGGATTTCTATCCCTCGCGTTACTACATGATTTGTTGAATATATTTGCTTCTGTCCCAAAACCTATCTGGTTAATCGAGGTTAGACTTTGGATAATCTGGTTCGAGATATATCATCCTTCTCCCTCACCCGTGTGTTATTACCCAGTCAAATGATCGATATTTGCACATGAACTAACTCTATTTTTTCCTACGACATTGGAGGGTCACATTGAGTAATATCGTATCGTTTTACTCTAAATTAGCGTTAAATTTATTTGAAATAGAAGCTCAGTCACAAAATTAAGTCGATTTGCAATGAGGACATAAATGAAAACGAAAGGAGAAAGAAAAAAGTCGGTACTACCCCGTGACGAGAATCCCTACCGTATATTACAATCGCAGCTCAAGTACATCTGTCGTAAGAACCAGATCGATGAATATCAGCGGCAAGTACTGGAGAAACCTTACCGCGAACTGTCCTGTGTACTACCAATAAAAGGGTTGAACGGCGGTACGAAAGTACTAAGTGGGCATGCAATTGTACATAGAGGTCCCAAAAAACGTATTCTCGGAGGGATAATTTTCGATCCTGGGGTTTATCTTGATTGGCTCAAAGCGAAGGCTCTTGGGGTACACTTGCAGGCTAGGTTGCTCCGCATACCCTTTGAATTCCTGTTGGTTGGAATCAAATATCGGGAAGATTTTTTGTCCTCGTTTGAACAACTAAAACTTGAAGATAGCTTACAGGAATCTATTTTTTCATGCTTGGGCTCACACAACAAACTTTTAAGAGTGAAGCCTTTTCGAACTGGTGATATTTCAGGCTCATATCTATCTACTAAATGCTTAGCCAAGTTAATCGAGCTAATTAAAGCCTACAAATACCCGAATAAAGAGCGGATTAGGATAACTAGTGACTTGGGCAATGATCTCACCAATGGCATTCTTAAACAACTACCTGAGGATAAATTCGCTGTTTTGCCCACGAAGAATGGATATTCTCAATTGGTAGATGTATTCATCTTGACCGAAAAAAAAGTATCCATGCTGAATGCGAGAAGAATTCGGACGCACACTATTATAGAAGGCAGGAATGGAATAATTACTCCAGAAGCGCAACTGATTCTTGCAGAAAGAGAGATTGAAATTATACCAGACATCGTAGTGTCTGCACCGAACCTTATACAGTTTTATACTGAATGGCTAACTCACAATAGCTATTGCCACCTTGGACGCAAAGAGATTCAAAGAAAAAGCCTTCAACTAGTGACGGATCTATTCCGGGACGTTTGGAGCTATTCCCGGGAAAATTCTATATCCATTAAGACAAGTGCATACTCACTGGCAGTTCACCGGTCAATCCAGACTACAGACACTCAACTGAAAGAGGTAGATAAAAACTTTTGGAGCGGTAGTTATGCTGATTAATGATGGGTTACTTGGTACTACTACAGGGCTTCACTTTGATTGTGAAGTAACTTTTGCCGGAGCAATTGACTTTTGTACGGAGAAAATTAACCGAGACAGAGAAGAAGCTATTCAACTGCTAAGACAGGAAGATTCGTCGGCACACAGTTATTTTAGATATGGACTCGCACATCAGATCAGTCGTTATATAGGATCTTTAAGTAATAACTTTAAAGGCATATATATACATGGGAGTTCCGTAGAAAACTCCTCGGGACCTGCGTCTGATATTGATTTAATTATTTTAACCACGAAAAAGGTAGAGGAGTTGGAGTTATTACTAACCACGCTCAGCGGTGAACTTGAGTTTTATTATAACCAGTTGCTAGGAACCAAGTTCTTTGGGGACGACTACACAGGCTTTCTTGATGTACAGTTGGTTGACGAAAGTGATATCAAAAGCAGGCGAGGTTACGGAGCTGTGCTCACCTCCGTCCATTACGCTCCTATCAAGATATGGGAACCCGATAACTCTGATAAAAACCTCAGTACTTGAATCCAAATAATATAAAAAAATAGGTAAAATGAATTTTCAGATAAATACCAAAGACTCGGAAATCAATAAAGATCAAGTGGAATGGCAAAAATCATCTGAAGTGCCTTTGCACTATAATATTTTTCCGAGCTTAAATCAAAAACAAACCGAAGAGCTAGAAGAGATAATGCTTCCAGTAAACTATCACCAAGGAGACCTTCTATTTCAGGAGGGATCACTCTCGGACGGAATTTATCTAATATGCAACGGTGTTGTTGTTTATGGAAAACAACTTAAGGGGGAAACTGGACGTAGTAGAATATTCAAGTTGCTGGGGCCGGGTGATCTCATTGGAGAAGAAACTGTATTTGGTCAGGATAGCAAATCCCGATTTGGTTACGCAAGGTGTATAGTTGACGTGGATCTAGTGTTTTTGGAGAAAAGTAGATTCATTAATTTTCTCTATCATACTCCCGACGCATTTCATGATATGTGTGACTATCTTTCTTCGAGCCTAAAAGAATTTGAATACAAGCTACTCAACGAAGGTTTCCTAACCACAGACAAACGTTTAGCAAAGTTATTAATTAAGATCTATAATCAGAGGGGTACCAGAAAGAACGCGGGACATCGTGTATGCCTCAAGTTACAAAGAAAAGTCCTTGCCGGCATTTTAGGAGTATCTGAAGGTTCAATAAGTCGAACTTTGAACAAGCTTGAAAAAAACGGATTTCTGTCTCTCAAAGATGAGAAAATTTGCATCAATGACACAAAGAAGCTGAACAATTTCATTTGAGTTAATAATGCCTGAAATTTTTTTGTCACCTTCTTTTTTAAAGCAATATCTTTAAAGCAAAAATATTGATTAAGTTATATGCAGGTTACATAATTAAAATTAAGAAATGCTAGAAGCATTGGTGTTTTTAGTTCATGCTATAGAAAAAGACTTCCTCTAATTAAATGTCAGAAAGGAATAAGATCGATAATAATACTACCTCAGACAGGAAGAAACCGGATTTCAGCCAGATTATTTCATTTCTTTCTTCTTCCCTGAAAGATGTGCCTTCAGATGAAATAGAGAAACTTAGTGATTCCATTTTCTTGGTTCAATACTCTGGTGGGGACCTCGTTGTGCAAGAAGGATCGCTTTCTTCGAGTATTTATATCGTCCGTAGTGGTCTTGTCAAGATAGGCAAGTATTCAAAACCAAGAAAAAGGCGAGTTCTAAGATTTCTAGGCTCGAGGGAGTGGTTCGGGTTAGAAGTATTATTTCTTCCTAATCAGCGTACCAACATCCAATTTGCTCGTGCTGTTTTAGATTCCGAGTTGATCTCCATCGAGGCCTCGGCGTTTAACGACTTTGTTACCAATTGCCCGAACGCTTTATATGATTTGTGTATGTGGTTTGCTAGAGAGGTGGCCATGCTGGAGTTTAAACTCACTCGAGAAACTTCGGAGGGTTCCTTGCAAAATTTCGCTACTTTGCTCCTGGGTTTCAATGAGAAGTATGGTAAAAAGGTCGAATCAGGAAGTCAAATAGATCTAAAATTACCCCGACACACACTCGCGGACTTGACGGGTGTCTCAGCCGAAACTCTTAGACGATTAATTAAAAGGTTAAAAGAATCGGAAACTATCTCCACCCATGACAGCAAAGTTACGATCAAAGATGAAGAAAAACTCCACAAATTAGCTAGCGTTCAAGATTTCTATTTGACAATACTTGGGGAAACACTTTAGCTCTTTGACGGAATTGAAATTTAAGAGCGTTCTCCAGATGAAGTTCTGGAAATAGATGACACAAGAATAGCTCCGGAAGGAATAGATGTTTACAATCCGGGTTTTGACGTATCCCCTGCAGAAAACATCCCTGGGATCATTGCGGAAAAGGGCATTACAAAACCATCATTCGGCAAATCTTTGAACCAAATGGTTGACCAAGGCTAAGCCTTCACAGTAGCTTCGTAAATCTTTCCTCCCCGGTTGACTTACTTTTCAGAGGGACCACCCTATTTTTTCCTCGGCTAGAAACTCCACAAGTGGTCCAGCAGGTTGAATTTAAGCCTGGAATGAAAACCCTTCCAAAAATGTCCCCCCTAATGTTTCTTGGCTTAAGATGGACGTTTTTTTACGGTAAAAGAACGAACAGCTCGATAGGCATACCGAGTGATCTGGCTAAAGGGGTTAGTCGTAGCCCAAGTTGATCTTGACACTTGATAGAATATAATGAGATCGTAAAGTTAAGGTAAAGGAGGTGATTAACTTTTATAAATTTATACTAGAAACCTGTAGATTGTCAAATTTTTACAGTTGAAATTCAGGTAATGTCAACAAAGAAAATCTGAAAGTATTTTAACAGGAGGTTTAAATGAAGAGTTTGAAAACAAGCTTTTTTGTGATTCTTGTTCTGTCATTGTTTTTAGTGTTTGGGGGAGCGGCTTTAGCGGACGAGGAGGCCGATGGCCGTATCGGCGAGTTAAAGCTGATAACGTTTACAGCTGAAGCCAATCCATTGATTGTAGAAACTGCACGACTTATTCAGGACGAGTTTAAAAAAATCGGCGTGGAGATGAAACTCAGTACTCTCGAATACAAAACAATGATTGCCCGGGAGTACGAAGTTCCTCATGAGTGGCACTGGAACATGACTTGGTGGACAGGATCTCCACAGAGACTTGACCCAGATTACTTCCTTTATAGGTTGTTTCGGTCAAAGCCACAGGGTGCATTTAATGACACCCAGTTTAGCAATGCCGCAGTGGATGCTCTTCTGGACGCCGAACGCGAGGAATACGACACTGAACGCAGAAGAGAGATAATATACGAGGCGCAAAAGCTCGTTCACGAAAAGCAACCCTCGAATATCATCCTCAATTCTACCGTCATGAACGCTTACCGGTCCGATAATTTCAAAAATCCTGTTCCACTGCCCGGGGAAGGATATGCGTCATTCTGGAATATTCTTGAGATCGAACCTAAAAATAGGCAGGTTTTACGGGGTGGTTACCCTGGCAGGATTCAGACCCTAAATCCTTTTGGACAAATATTTGCTACTGACTTTAGAGCTCTCCGCCTTATCTATGATAGACTGTACGTATTCGATAAGAATTTAAAACCTATACCCTGGTTGGCGGAAGACATTGAGGTAGTGAGCGATACAGAGGTAAACATCTCTATCCGGGAGGGCCACAAGTTTCACGATGGTGAACCTGTAACTGCAGAGGATGTAGCTTTTACGGTGAATTATCTGAAGAAATGGGATGCTCCGTATTACGCCTCATCGCTTAGCTACATAGAAGGAGCGGAAGCGGTCGACGAGTATACTGTGGGTTTAAAGTTCACCAAGCCTTTTGCTCCTTACAAAGGTTTCTTCCTTACTCGATTGTTCATTTTGCCGGAGCACATCTGGAGCAAGATCCCCGGTGAAGTGGATGTGGAGAAACCGCAGGACTGGACTCCTAAAGAGTGGATAGGGAGTGGTCCGTTCAAATTTGAAGCATGGGAACCGGGATCGAAGTACGTGCTCTCGGCGAATAAGGAACACTTTCATCCACCGACTATCAATGGCTACGTCCGGTTGGCTTATAGTAACTTGAGCGGTATCGTAAGGGCAATGCAATCAAACGAGTTAGATTTGGTTACCACTCATCTGAAAGCGCTGGAAGCGGACAAGCTAGCTGGAAATCCAAATATCGAGGTTGGAGAGTTTTCCAACTTTGGATTCTACATCATAAATCACGATTGTGCCAAGAAACCGACCAGCGATCCGGCCTTTAGAAAAGCCTTAGCACATGCAATTCCCAAAGACACAATTATAGAGCAAGTTTTTGAGGGTCACGCTGAAAAGGGTGCATCTGCGATAGCCCCCGCAAACAAATTCTGGAATAATCCAGTGGTCAAACCATACGAGTTCGATTTGGATAAAGCCCGCGATATTCTTGAAGATGCAGGTTACTGGTGGGACGATCAGGGTTACATTCATTATCCGCCAAAGCCGGAAACTTAACGAAGGGTGGTTAGACGAAAAAAATGAAAGTATCCTCTCGTGCAAAAATTAACCTATGAGATCGTTACTAGCGAATCAGGTACAAATCTTTAAGAAAAGCAGGAGGGGGCAGATAGGGCTCCTCCTGCTTTTAGTTTTTTTCATTATGGCCATCATAGGCCCCTTTGTGGCTCCATTTGGCCCTCAAGAAAAGTGCTTTACGGGGGACGAGGCCCTGGCTCGGTTTAGCCCCCCGACAGCGGGACATATCTTTGGTACTACCTGGCAGGGTAGAGATGTACTCTCTCAAGTTCTATATGGAGCCAGGTCGACATTTTTGGTCGGTATATTTTCTGCAATAATTGCCGTCTTTTTTGGTGCTAACATAGGGTTGTTGTCCGGATATTTCGGCGGTGTTCTCGACGACTTTTTTATGCGTGTTACCGATATAGCCTACGGGATGCCTTTTCTCCCCTTTGTACTTGTTTTAATTGCTTTGACCTCAGGTGGAGGGGGAGGAGGGAATATCTTTACTTTGGTTATCGGGATAGCTGCTTTACTGTGGAGAACTACGGCCCGAACGGTGAGGGCCGAGGTAATGTCAATAAAACAAAGAGAATTTGTTACATGGGCCAGGTCAAAAGGCGGCAGCCACTTGAGGATTCTCTACAAACATATAGCTCCAAATGTTTTACCAATTATCACTCTTTATACCGCACTTTCCATGGTTTGGGCAGTTTTAACGGAGGCCAGCGTAACTTTCCTGGGCTTTGGTAATCCAGCTACACCGAGCTGGGGATTTATGCTCTACAGGGTGTTTATCTCCGGGGCGATCTCCTTTGCCTGGTGGTGGATTTTCCCTCCGGCAATTTGTATCGTCCTGTTTGTGCTTTCGGGCTTTTTGATCGGGCAGGCCTATGAGGAAGTAGGTAATCCAAAGATGAAACAAATGTAATGTTATCGATAACTGATCTCTACGTAAGGTATGAGGATGGAGAGAACATTGTTAGGGCAGTTAACGATGTCTCCTTTAAAATAGACCAGGGGGAGAACCTCGGTATCATTGGAGAGTCAGGTTGCGGCAAAACTACGATGGCTAAATCGATACTAAGATTGTTGCCTAGTTCCGGAAAGATCACCGGCGGTAGAATGGACTTTATTACTCAAACCGGAGAGGAATGTAACTTGATGAAGATGCCAAAGAAAAAGTTCAATCGAAAAATCCGGTGGAATGAGATTTCCTACATTCCTCAAAGCGCTATGAACTCCTTAAACCCGGTGTATACGGTGGGGGACCAGATAACTGAGGTTCTTCGGGAGAAACGAGAGTCGGGATTGACCAGAAAGGAAATGAGACGAAGAATTGAAGAGCTATTTTCTCTGGTGGGACTTGATCCAAAAAGGATCGATAGCTACCCCCATCAATTGAGCGGTGGGATGAAGCAACGCTCGTTAATCGCTATGGCACTTGCTCTCGATCCAAGCCTTATAGTTGCGGATGAGCCGACCACGGCTCTTGACGTCATCGTGCAATTCCAGATCTTAAAGAAGATCTCGGAACTAGGTGAGCAATTAGGTTGTTCGATGATCATTATAACACACGATGCTGCCTCCGTGGCGGAGACCTGCGACAATGTCGCCATCATGTACGCTGGTATGATAATGGAGTATGATATCAGCGAGAATATTTTTTCCGCCCCCCGTCACCCTTACTCCAAAGGTCTTATTAACTCCATTCCCAATATCAAATTGGCAGAGCAGAAAATGGTCTCCATTCCAGGTTCGCCTCCCTCACTTCGGAAAGAAATTCAGGGTTGTCCTTTCCAGCCCAGATGTGAGGAATCCGAGGCGATTTGTAAAGAAGAGTTACCGGCATCCACAAATACAGGTGAAGATTCATTCTATCGATGCCATGTAGTGGCAAAACGAAGTAGTTCAGGCTAGGAGTGTTAGCTTGCCTTTATTGAAAGTAGAAGGGATAACCAAAGAGTTTTTTCTATCAAGCGGCTTTTTAAGATTTGTCTTTGGTAACCCCGAAAAACTCAGAGCGGTTGATCACGTGGACTTTACTTTAGATAAGGGAGGGAGCTTTGGGTTGGCTGGCGAGAGTGGATGCGGCAAGACCACGACGGGGAAGCTGGTAATGAAGCTGCACGAACCCACAGAAGGAAGAATAATGTTCAACGATCGTGATATCACGAATCTAGCGGGTAAGGAGCTCAAAAGTTATCGCAAAAAAGTACAGATGATTTTTCAGGATCCATATGAATCTCTTAACCCCAGGCTCTCGGCGTTTGGCACGATCAAGGAAGGGTTGGATGCTTTGGGCATCGCCCAGACCAAGAAAGAAAAGAGGGAAAATGTTCTTCGGGCGTTAGAACAAGTTAATTTAGACCCGGATGATTATAAGGACAAGTTGCCGTTTGAGCTGAGTGGAGGCGAGTGCCAGAGGTTAATGATTGGATCTGCGATAGTGTTAAATCCCGAGCTGATAGTCGCGGATGAACCGGTATCAATGCTAGATGTTTCTATTAGGGCGAGCATTTTGGACCTTATCGAGGATGTACTTACTCCCGAGTTGAATCTGACCAGGCTCTATATTTCGCATGATTTATCCGTGTTAAAGCACGTAGTCGATAACGTTGCCATTATGTATTTGGGGAGGGTTGTGGAGGTAGGGAAAGCCGTAGAGGTTCTCTCGAAACCTCTTCACCCCTATACAAAGGCACTTACTTCTGCAGTACCTGTCCCAGACCCTAACTACCAGCATGAAGAGCTTCAGATCAAGGGCAGTATTTCAACAACTGGGGGCGAGAGGGACAGATGTATATTCGAACCAAGGTGCCCGGAAGCTGTGGAAGTTTGCAAACGACGCCTCCCTGAATTAGTGGATGTAAGCAAGTCAACTGAAAATGAAAGGGAAGTCGGACATCAAGTTGCCTGTCATCTTGTAGGAGAAGAATCGTAGTTATGAGAATATTGATCAGGTCCATGATTTTTACGAGTAAATGAGGAGACGGCCATGACCGGGTTGCAGAAATTTATCATTAGAAGAGGCTGGCAAACTTTACTCACTTTTTTCGTCGTAGCTACCATTTTGTTTGTGTTATTTCGGTTGTACCCCTCTGATCCTACAAAAATTATGCTCGGGGAAAGTCTCTCCCCGGAAGCACAAAGGTCTTTGACCAGGACGTATGGTTTAGACAAACCCTTGGGAATTCAATACTTGCTCTATATAAAGAACATGGCTACTTTCCAGCTGGGTAGGTCTTTCCACACCCGGCAGCCGGTCAGCGCAATCATAAGGCAGAGGGCTTTAAATACTGTCTTTCTAATGGGAATCGGGTTGTTTTTTGCATTTACTATTGCCTTCGCTTTGGGCACCGTTACCGCCTGGTTCAGAAATTCCAGACTGGATAAATGGACCGTAATTCTGAGCTTGATATTTCGATCCACTCCACTTTTCTTGATCGGAATTGGGTTGGTATACTTATTTGCTATCAGGCTTGGAGTTTTGCCTACTGCAAAGATGCATTCTGCGATATTTACTTACAGCGGATTTATCGAAAAATATTTCAACGTGGACTTTCTACGCCATCTTGTACTGCCTGTCATTACCGTTGTCGTGTTCTATACAGCTACACCTTTACTGATAATGCGTGGGACAATGCTGAAAACCCTTGGTTCCGATTACATCATGCTCGCTCAGGCCAAAGGGCTTTCCGAAAACCGAATCATGTTCCGCCACGCCGCAAGAAATGCACTATTACCGTTGATAACTACATTTGCAACTACTGCAGGACTGGCCATTGGGGGGCAGGTAATCATAGAGACGGTTTTTGCCTGGCCCGGTATGGGCACAGCTATGGTTCAAGCCGTGCTGGGGAGTGATTATCCAGTGGCCCAGGGAACTTTTTTTGTAATGTCTATTTTTGTGATAAGTTTAAACTTCATAGCCGACGTGGCGTACGCGTATCTGGACCCGAGGATTAGCTATGAATCGTAGATTGTCTTTGTATAGGGAGATCATCTTCAAATTGTATCTTTTTGATACGCTAAGGGTCTTTGAAGTTGAGCTAGCTTCCTTCTGGTGGACTCTGGGGATTAATTTTGAAATCTGAGAAGTCATATCCAATCTGTACTAGGTTTTGGGCGATCTCATTTAGCTTTCCTTCGTCCATTTTTGGAGTTCTGCTGAGAATCCAACCGAAATTTCTCGAGGGATGTCCAACCACCGCGTAGTCGTAGTCCTCTCCAAGCTCCAGTACCCAGTAGTCAGCCGGGAAGAGGCGATATCCAAAAAGGGGAATAAAGCTGACCTTTAATTTTCCGGGTTCGGACTTGTCCGGCACCCAGGCGGCTGCTCTTACTTCGCTTTTTTCACCGTTTTCCTTATAGCAACTATTAAGTACGTCTATCCGACCATCCTCCCGCAGGCTGTACTCTGCTTTATTTCCCCAGGCACAGTAGCGGTTAAAAAATTTGACAATGCTGGCCACGGCGTACCATTCGCCGAGGTATCTGTTAACATCGAGCTTGTCAACGGTTTGAAGTTCTCTTGGCCCTTCAGCGTCTCCCCCAATTAAAAATAGTGCAGGAAGTAGTATTAACCCAACGAGGATCCATTTCATGGAAGATCACCTCTCTACTATTACGATAACTTAAATGAAGTGAAAGCGCCACAGGCACCGATGTCTTCGAATACGAAAAGAATTTGGTTTCTTCAGGACCCTGCCAGTCACTATTCCCACGGTGTGAAAGCGAATTGAACCTGTTGTATTGATTGGATGAAAGTTATTTTATACACTTATTCATTACCAACGAGGGGAGTGTACATAATGAAAGGAAGATATTTTACTTCTGAATCCGTAACGGAAGGGCATCCGGATAAAGTCGCTGATAGAATCTCTGATTCTGTGTTGGACCACGTGCTGGAGAACGATCCTCAAGGAAGGGTCGCTTGCGAAACTTTTGTTTCAACTGGCCTTGTGCTGGTTGGTGGTGAAATCACAACTGATTCCTACGTAGATATTTCTAAAATAGCTCGAGATACTGTCCTGGACGTAGGGTACAACAAGCGTGAATATGGTTTTGACGGCGAAAGCTGTGCGGTGCTTACTAGTATTGATGAACAATCACCGGACATCTCTGAAGGAGTCAATACTCCCGAAGAGGTTAGGGATAAAGAACGAGTGGAAAACCATTATAATACCCTTGGTGCTGGAGACCAGGGGATAGTCTACGGTTATGCGTGTAAGGAAACCAAGTCCTTTATGCCTCTACCCATAACATTGGCACACAGGTTGACAAAAAGACTGGCCAAGATAAGAAAAGAGAATATTGTTCCATATCTCAGGCCAGATGGAAAGTCTCAGGTCACCATTGAGTACGAAAATAGCCAACCTATCAGGGCTCATACGGTTATTCTGGCTGCTCAGCACGATCCGGATATTAGTGAAGAAAAATTGGCGGACAAACTCTTCAAGGAAGTCGTGCAACCTGTTTTGGGACGCTGGTTGGACGATGAGACACACGTTTTCGTTAATTCCTCCGGTAAATTTATCAAAGGTGGCCCCCCTGCAGATACCGGTATGACCGGTCGAAAAATAATTGTGGATACTTATGGTGGCTACGGTAGTCACGGGGGTGGAGCGTTTTCCGGTAAGGATCCGACCAAAGTTGACAGGTCTGGCTCTTATATGGCGCGGTACGTTGCGAAGAATATAGTTGCAGCTGGAATCAGTGAAGAATGCGAAATCCAAATTGCTTATACAATTGGTAAGGCCAAGCCGTTAGCGGTTACCGTTGATAGTTTCGGGTCGGCACAGGTAAAAGATTCAAAGATTAGAAATGCTATTGATCAAGTTTTTGACCTGCGGCCCGCAGCTATAATTGACCACCTTCAGCTGCAAAAGCCCCTCTATACCCCTCTATCTGCTTATGGCCACTTTGGCCGTGACGAACTCGACCTTCGCTGGGAAGAAATCGATCGGGTAAAAGGGCTCAAAGAAGCTCTATTGTAGATTCTACAATAGAGCTTTTCCGGCAATTTTTTCCTGAGCGAAATCTACGAATTCGTCCAGAGGGCGTGGCCCCAAATCTTCTTCTGTCCGTAGTCTAAGTGAAACCTCGCCGGTCTCCTCTTCGTTGTCTCCGACCACGAGCATGTACGGTATTTTATCCAGTTGAGCCTGATGGATTTGTCTGGAAAGTTGCTCGTCCATTTCGGTTCGCGCTTCTACTCTGATTCCGGCTTCGGAAATCTTATCGGCTACCTTCTCCGCGTACTCGTTATTATCTTCGGTCACGGGTAGGACTACTGTTTGCACGGGCGAAAGCCAAACCGGAAATGCACCTTTATAGTGTTCAACCAGTATTCCAAAGAAGCGTTCTAACGTACCTAATAAAGCCCGGTGTATCATGTATGGTTGATGTTCTCTTCCGTCCGAGCCCATATAAGTCATGCCGAAACGTTCAGGTAAGTTGAAATCAAATTGTACAGTGGTAGTTTGCCATAATCTGCCCAAGGCGTCCTCCAATTGAACGTCTATTTTGGGCCCGTAAAAAGCACCTTCTCCTTCTTGAATTTCGTACTCCAGCTCCAGTTCTTTGAGTGCCTGCTTTAAAGATTCTGTGGCTTTGTCCCATTTGCTTATTTCTCCAACGGATTTCTCCGGTTTAGTAGAGAGAACAACCTTGTAATCTTTGAATCCAAACGCCGAAAGAATGTTGAAAGTTAAGTTCAAGACCCCGATAACCTCGTTCTTTACCTGTTCCGGAGTAGCAAAGATGTGTGCATCGTCCTGGGTGAATCCCCGGGCGCGCAGAAGTCCGTGTAGCACGCCAGATCGTTCGTGACGATATACTGTGCCCAACTCCGCCCACCGTAATGGCAGGTCTCGATAGCTTCTTGTCCTACTTTGGTAGATCTCTATGTGAAATGGACAGTTCATTGGCTTGAGAAAATACTCTTGGTTGCTCTCATGCATGGGAGGAAACATATCCTCTCTGAAGTAATCAAGATGGCCGCTTTTTTCCCAAAGCTGGCTTTTGCCAATGTGCGGGGTTGAAACAAACTCGTAACCAGCTTCCTTGTGCTTGGATCTCCAGAAATTCTTAATTACGTTTAGGATTTCTGTGCCTTTTGGATGCCAGTACACTAAGCCTGGGCCTACTTCGGGATGGAAGGTAAATAAATCAAGTTCTGGACCTAGGCGTCTGTGATCTCGTTCTTGGGCTTCTTCTCTTCTGGTTACAAATTGTTCGAGATCCGATTTACTGGTAAACGCAGTACCGTAAATTCGCTGAAGCATTTTGTTGTTTTCGTCTCCCCGCCAGTAAGCTCCAGCGACGTCAAGCAACTCGTAATGGTCAATTTGACCGGTACTCTGTAAGTGGGGGCCCCTGCAGAGGTCGGTAAAACCATCTTGACGGTAGAAAGTTACCTCGGTTTCTCCTTCTTCCGCGAAGTCGTCAATGAGCTCCAGTTTGTATTTTTCATCTTGTTCTGCGAGATATTCTCGTGCTTCGTCTATTGGCAGCGCATATCGCTCTAGTTCGTAGTCTGCTTCAATTATCTCCTTCATCTCCCGTTTTATCGCCTCGAAGTCTTCTTCTGAAAGCGAGCGAGAGAGGTCGAAGTCGTAGTAAAAACCGTCGTCTATTGCCGGACCGATGGCCAATTTGACGTCATCGAAAACTCGTTTAACTGCCTGGGCCATAACGTGGGTCGTGGTATGGCGCAGTATTTCCAGAGCTTGAGGTGAATCAAGCGTTATTATTTCTAGCGTTCCTTCTTTCGTTATTGGGTCCCTGAGGTCTAACCTTTCTCCGTCGAGTGTGGCCCCCACCGTCGCTTTTCCTAATCCCTGACCAATATCGTAAGCAATTTCTATTACCTTGGTTCCTCGCTCTATGTCGATTTTATCTCCATCTGGTAGTGTGATTTCCATGAAATTCACCTCAATATGTAATTAATAGAAATAGTAAATGTAATTAAAGGATGTAACGTGACAGGTCACGGTCCTCTACGATCTTTTCCAGCTTAGATTTAACATAATCTTTGTCGATCTCTTTGGTTTCTTCATGGACATCTGGAGCATTAAATGACAGTTCCTCCATTAATTTTTCCATAACCGTTTCCAGTCTTCTGGCTCCTATGTTCTCCGTCGTCTCGTTTAACTTTTCAGATGTCTTGGCGATTTCTTCAATTGCTTCTGGAGTAAATTCCAGATTGATACCTTCTACTTCCATGAGTGCTGTATACTGTTTAACCAGTGCGTCTTTTGGTTCCGTTAATATTTGTTGAAATTCCCCGGCACCTAGACTATCCAGTTCTACTCGAATAGGTAATCTTCCCTGAAGCTCAGGAATAAGGTCGGAAGGTTTGGATACGTTAAATGCGCCGGCGGTAATAAAAAGTATGTTCTCCGTATGCATCGTTCCTTGCTTGGTTCTGACTGTGGAACCTTCCAGCAAAGGCAGAATATCTCTTTGAACACCCTGCCGGGAGACTCCAGGTCCTTGGCCGGACTCACCTGGTCTATCTCCAGCTATTTTGTCTATTTCATCTAAAAATATTATGCCTTCCTCTTCTGCAAGTCTCTTCCCTTCTCTTTTGATCTCTTCTTCGTTTAGAAGCTTGCCTACCTCCTGATCAAATAGTAAATCCCTGGCTTTCGATATCTTGACTCTTTTGGTTTCAGATTTTGACGGAAAAATGTTGCCAAGCATGTCTCCCATATCTATTCCCATTTGATCGCTTCCTTGGTTAGAGAATACTTCTACCTGCGGTATGCTTGATTTTTGGACGGTTATCTCTATATAGCGTTCGTCGAGATCACCGCTTCGTAATTTCTGTTTTAGCTTGGCGCGCGTTCTGTCCCGGCTCTCAGATCTCTCCTTGTCTTTTTCTACAGGCAGTAGCTTATCGAGAATGCGTTCTTCCACCATGTCCTCAGCTTTGTCTTCTACTTTTTCAATCTCTGCCTGTCTAACCATGTCAATGCCCTTATTCATTAAATCTCGAATCATCGATTCTACGTCCCGACCCACGTAACCGACTTCTGTAAACTTGGTTGCTTCTACCTTCAGAAACGGTGCCTTTACTATACGGGCCAGGCGGCGAGATATCTCGGTCTTACCTACTCCCGTGGGGCCAATCATCAGTATGTTTTTTGGCTGAATTTCGTCCTTGATATCCTCTTTGACCTTTTGTCGGCGAATTCTATTGCGGATAGCTATTGCTACTGATTTCTTTGCATCGTCCTGACCGACTATGTAGTCATCGAGGTTACTTACTATCTGTTGAGGAGTTAGTTCTCTGTTGGACTCGTCTAAGATGGTCGGCAAGTTGACCATACAAGTGCATCCCCTTTTATTACCATTCAATAGCCTCTAAAGAAATCTGGTCGTTGGTGTAAATATCGATAGATGCTGTAAGTTGTATTGCTTTTTGAGCGATTTCTTTGGGCGATAAGTCAGAGTTTTCCATCAGTGCCCGCGCCGCCGCCAGCGCATAGGAGCCACCAGAACCAATCCCGATTACGTTTTGGTCGGGTCTGAGGACGTCTCCTCCGCCGGATATCAACAGCAATGAGTCCTTATTGACCACGATCATCAATGCCTCTAGTTTTCGTAATACTTTGTCCGTTCGCCACTCCTTCGTCAATTCCACTGCGGCACGTTCTAAGTTCCCGCTATACTGCTCAAGTTGCCCTTCAAATTTGTCAAAAAGGGTGAGAGCGTCAGCAGTTGAACCGGCAAATCCAACCAGTACTTCTCCCTGGTAAAGTTTTCTAACCTTGTTCGTATTGTTCTTAATTACCGTATCTTCCATAGTTGCTTGACCATCGGAAGCGACAATAGCCTGTTTTCTTTCTGGGGATCTAATACCAACAATGGTAGTAGAATTTATTGCTGTGTTTTGATTATGCGCCGTCTGGTTGTTGGTCATAGTTGTAGAAGTGTACCGACTCCATATTGCAGTATCAACTTCATCACTTCTTGATTCCGCAATAAGGACATCGGATGCCGTCGTATATTCCGCCACAATTTGGACATTCTTTCCAGCCATCTTGTATTCTAACTTTCCGACTTTTCAACTGGGTTATCAGCAGCGATTTTAAGCTATCTTGTGCTTGTTGACTTAAACCTCTATCGGATACCGCATTGGATATTTCCTGGAGCTCTTCTGTTGATACGGTAACGTCTTCAACCGAGTATTTAGCTGTGTTGTTCCGGGTTCTTGATGGGAATTCCCCGATCTGGAATTTTAAACTGGTTACGGTTGATGTCCTCAGTTCATCATTCAGTTTGTCCAGCAGATCCTCTTCGAGATATGACAGTTCTTCCTTGGCCGCTGCCGAGGGAACGTCAATTATCAACGTCTTACCCTGTACTTTCTTTGGCCGGGCTATTTTTCCTAGCTCCCCGGAAACGTTGGTCCAGACAAAGATTGGCTCCTGGGTTCTATATTCTGACAATAGGTTGTTTTTCTTAAAAATCATGTAAAGGAGCTCGTGGTTTGCGTTCATTTTTCTTTGATTGTCCCCCCGGTTAGCTGGAATACTGAAAACTCTCCCGATAGCTTTTTGAACGCGGGATTTCTAGTTGCGGTTGTCATAAATCTTTGAGGTTCTGTTGGTATATTGTTTAACAAAGCATTGCCCCTGTTGGTATCTAGTTCGCTCAGAATATCGTCGAAAATTAGGATTGGCCACTCTCCCTCGTTCTCTTTATAGAGTTGAATGTTGGAAAAGTATGTGGATATTACAGCGGTACGTTGCTCTCCCTGTGAGCCGTATTTACGAAGGTTTCTTCCCTGTAAATTAAACAGGAATTTATCTCTGTGAGGACCGACAATAGTTGTTTCAATTTCTCTTTCCTTTTCGTATTTTTCTTCCAACTCTTCTCCTAACATTGCCTTAATTTCTTCACAAGTCTTGTTAGAATACCTCTGGTCAGAGTAATTCAACGTGAGTTTATGATCGGTAGAGGAGAATTCCTGATACGTTTTTGGTAATGTGTTGTTTAACCGTTTTAGATAGCGCATTCGACTTACGATAATCTCAGCTCCAAGTTCAGAGAGTCGAGTATTTAGAACCGTGAGAAACTCGATGTTAATCTCGTCTTTTTTCAGCAAGTTGTTTTTTTTCTTTAATTCGTCGTTATATTTTGTGAGTGTCTGTTTGTAGTCTCCGTCGAGTAGAGTCAGTTGATCGTTAATCATTGTCCTCCGACGCTGGGGAGATCCTTTTGACAGGTATAGGTCTTCTGGGATGAAAGTGTAAGTTGCAAAAAGTTTTCGAAGTTTTGATTGGGTCTTTGGATTCGAGTTGTACCGTACTTGCTTCTGTTCTCCCCGCTTTAGGTATACTATTATTTGATCGTCGGTTGACAGGTTTACTTTGATCAGTGCATCGTCCGAATCCCAGTTGATTAGTTCTTGCTGGCGGTTACCTTTTAGGTTATTGCCCGTGGAAACGAAATGTATCGATTCACATAAGTTGGTTTTACCCGAACCATTAGGACCAAAGAGTATGTTTAGGTGCTCATTTGGTTTTATCTCTGACTCTGTTAAATTTCTGAAACCAGCGACCTTGAGTTTACTGATCTTCATTCAACGATCATCCCGGCCGTTTTTTTGGGCATGTAATTGTTAAAAAAGCAGGTGACGCGTTTTCTGTATTCTTCCGGGTATACTTCGAAGGTACCCACGTGCCAAGCTCCTTCTGCAAGCCACAATCTCCGTGGCCCTCCGGTTTTTTCGTAGAGCATTTGTGAGTTTAATGGATCGAGTGCTTTGTCCGCGAGTCCGTGAATGAGAAACAGAGGTGTGGTTAAATTTGGTACCCTCGCAGTTAAATTGGTCTCTGCCCCCAGATCGAAATCCAGTGCCAGTCTTGCTATACCCATGTATAGAGGGAAAAATATCTGGAGGCCCGCATCCTCTTCAAATTTACGGTAGCTTGAAGCGGCCATTTGTAGGTTAGCGTAAGGACTATCAGCGACGATTGCGTCTATTTTGTTGGATTCTAAGGCGGCCATAATTGCCGCTGACGCGCCTGCGGATCCGCCCCAAACTCCTACAGTTGACGCACCTTTTTCTTCAAGCAGGAACTTGGCTGCATTTATTATGTCTTGGCTTTCGTAATAGCCAAAGCCGTATTTAGTCCCGTCGCTCTGTCCAGTCGACCGTGGATCAAAGAGCAAAATGTCGAAGCCATTTTTAAAGAGGTGATCTACTGGACCTTCTTCCAAGATATCCCATTTGTTTGTTCCTCTACCCGGAGTAAGCACGATTGTTCTTTTTGTCTCGTTGTTGTCGATATACCAACCTTGTAACATCAGGTCTTCTTCCGTTGGGAACGTGACGTTTTCATAAGGCAGTCCCCAGTTTTCTGGTGTGGCTTGCTTTATCTCCCCACGGGGGGTCCCGTAAATTTCTCCATTTATAGTTATACTTATGTGATATAAAGCTTGCCCTGTTCCTAATAGCGCTAGTAGGATAAACAATGGCAGCATACTAAAATAATGTTTGTTGGCTCTCAAGTTTAACATCGTTCCAAATTTTAGCTTGAGCAGTTACCAGTCACAACTACAACTGGGGTGACTTCCAGCTGCGGGGAATTATGATGCCGCAGGATTTCCAATAGCAACTACCTCTATTTTTCCCCTGCCATATTTAAACTCGTTTCTATTAACTGAAAATGAAATGTTTACACCGCCTGCTTCACGAGCTAGTCGTTCCGCTTCTTTTTTGGCGAGCTTTTCTGATTCGGTCATCGCTTTATCCTCATCTTCAACGCTAAGGACTACACGTCTGTCGGGTAAAAAGAGGAAAAACTCCTCAGTTTCCGGACTTTCTATAACTAATATCTTAATTCGCCTTACTATCTGGCTGGTGATCGCTCCTATAGCGTTGCCCACGCTATAATTTTCAACTTGAACGAACTCTGTGCCCAGGCGATCGGCCACCTGCGGTAAGAAAGCAGCTGCTGGTGCCCCGATACCGATTAATGGGATGTTTAAAGTAAAATTCACGTCAAGGTCCGGGCTTTTGTTCTTCCGGTAGAAACTCCAGAGCGAATTATCCTCAAAAGTGATTGAAGGGTTCTCCTCGAGGACGTATTTTTTTACAACCTCCAGGGCAATTTCACGCTCGAATTCGTCTTTTACTTTTTGTGCGAATTTGACTGGGTTTTTCTCCTTCATGCTTGCCAAAACCTCCGCACCCTGGCGCGGAGCTTTGGTGTTTCCGGCTAGATATTCGCCGAGGATGTGAAGTAAGTCCGTTGGGGTCAGTGCTATTCTCTGTAACAACCCTAAGCTTTCCAGTTCTCTAAGATAGGTCGGACCTCGTAACAACTTCTGTTCCCTGGCAGTTTCCAATAATTGTGCCTCGTTGATTGGTTCTTTTCTTACCAATTGGAGAAGTCTACTTGGAGCCCCGGATAATGTGCTGCTTCTGTTTTTCATACTTGTCTGTAAGTTGCGACGTTTTAAAAATGCTGGGTTATCGTGAATGTGCATTTTTTCCAATTCGTTGTTGGACAAGTTGCAGAATGCAAGGGGTTTAGCCGTGGTAGGACCAATTTTGATGTTGCCTTCTTTATCGATTTGAATTTCGCTGTCGCCTCCCAGACCGGCAGTTCGGAGATCCATGGATTTGACCTTGGTTTGCCATTTGCCAACTCGAGCCCCTTCTGTTGATAGGTTTGGGAGCCCGCTTTTAAGGGTAGCGATGTCAATTGTGGTTCCACCGATGTCTATAACTACACCAGTGTCTTTACCGGATAACCATCTTGCACCTATGGCGCTGGCGGCTGGCCCAGAAAAGATGGTTTCTATTGGTTTTTGTTTTATTTCTCGTTCTCCTCCAAGTGAACCGTCGCTTTTTACGACCATTAACGGAGCTGAAATTCCTCTCCGTTCTAGCGCTGACTTTGCGCTTTCCAGAAAAGAAGTGATAATTGGAATTACTTTTACATTTAAGACGGCGGTCACTGCACGTTCGTATAAGCCAAGTTTTGGAGAAAGCTCGTGACTGGATATTGTGGGTTTATCTGTTTGTTTTTGAATTATTTCTTTTACCCTGTTTTCGTGTCGGGGGTTGCGAACGCTAAAGTAGCCAGCAATTGCAAAGCCTTCGACCTGGGATTTGTACTGCGCGACATTGGTTTTCACCTTGCTTTCGTCTAAGGGCTCCAGTTCTTTACCCCTTGGATTAAATTTTCCGTTCAGGTAAATCCGCTTGGATTTTGGAAATTCCTGACTTTTATCGGGTTCCCATCCCAGAATAAACAGGCCGACATGTCCGCCTCTACCCTCTACAATTGCATTAGTGGCCAATGTTGATGAAACTGCGACCTGCGCGACATCTGAGGTATCGATCTGAGCAGTAATTTGGTCTATCGCTTCAAATATCCCATTGGATAAATCTTCGTGGGTAGTAAGTACCTTAGTAGTAATGATTACTTTGTCTTCTTTTATGTCGAACAAAACGGCGTCAGTAAATGTGTCCCCGGAATCAACTCCAATTCCGTATCGCAATAGAACCTCCTTGGCGTCCAGTGTAATTTGCTAACCTATATTTTTCGATAAACGTGTAAGAATCGCGCAACCTAGGTCAGGGAAAGTTTAACCTACAATGGCAGTTACTCAACCCTGCTGGCGAGAATTTGTAGTTCCTCTAGCTAAAACCTCGATAAAACGTGTACCTAAGTGTTTTGCTTCTTTCTAGCTTTTTTCTCCCTCTATGTCTACTTTTTGGGCTGGAAGTACAGTAGTCTTAAAATTTATTTGAAGGATTTAATTATTGATGTATAATCTTTTTATGAAGGCAATATATTGGTTTCGTACTAATTGTTGAAGAAGGAGGTGGTACTCCAGGAGGGAGTTGGTATTTTTTTCTTTTTAAAAATAAGCAGTCGATTTGTAGACTAAATCGTCACCTAATGGAGGTGGATTCATTGATAACAGTTAATTCGACAACCAAAAGTTTAATAGTGTTCTTTATGTTGTCTTTACTTTTTGTCGGTTTTTCCAGTTTAGGTGTGGTTGGAGAAGAAGTGGTTGTAGGCGTTACTGGCCCTTTTACTGGGCCGAATGCCCGCGTGGGGAGCGAAATATGGCGATCTTATAACATGGCCTTTGATGACATCAACAATAAAATAGGGAGCTACGACGTAAAACTCGTAAAAGTAGATACTGAATCTGTTCCCGAAAAAGCAACGCGTAACTATATGCAGGCAGTAACCAGAAAAGGCGTAGATGTCACGACCTTTAACTGGCACAGTTCGGTCTCCGTAGCGCTGATGGATATGGCGGCAAAGTATGAAATCCCACATTTCTTTGGTGGAGCTGCGACTCAAGTGATTCTGGATAAGTATCACGAGAATCCCGAGAAGTACCAATATTACGATAGCGGTAAGTTCTGGCCTACACCCAGGAAGTTGTCTGTTGCTTACGTGACTACGCTTACCGAAGCAGTTGAAGATGGTGTGTGGGAAGCACCCACCATGAACGTGGCAATCTATGGAGAGAATACGGATTGGGGTAGAAGCTTTGGTGGAGCGATAGCCCAGCAGTTCGAAGAAGCCGGATGGAACGTACTTTCAAAAGATTACTTTGAAATGAAGCAAACGAAGTTCTATCCACTCTTAACCAAATGGAAGGAAAAGAAAGTATCAGTAGTTGCCGGGACGTCTACAGTGCCTTCTTCGTTTGCCGCGTTGGTCAAGCAGGCTAGAGAGGTAGGTTTAAAGGGTATTATCATAGCTGATGGACTTGGCTGGATGGGCGAATGGTATGACCTGGCTGGAGATGCTTCCGACTACGTGCTGGATGAAATACCTCAGTTTGCAAGTAAGGAGGCCAAGGCATTTAAGGAAAGGTTCGAGGAGGAATGGAACGTCAAACCCAGTGCGTCTTCTTCTGGTTTGGCATTCGATGGAGCGAATTACCTTATCAAAATATTGAGAAAGACCTATCAACTTTACGGAGAGATAAACTCGGAGACCATTCAAAAAGTAAATCACTATTTGGTTAGGACAGGTGATTTAACTTACACTGACGGTATTCTTATGAAGGAGTACAAGTATACACCAGAATCTTCTCCAGATCCTGTGGTCGGCAAGAATTTCTACATTTACCCGGTCATTCAATATCATGAGGGAGAAGGAACCGTTATATGGCCCCAGGCGTGGGCGGAAGGAAAATTTGAGATTCCTCCGTATTTGAAATAATCAGGAACGCTGAATAATGGGGGGCTTCACCGGGCCTCCCATTGTCTTTATGGGAGGGATGCTAATTAATCTAGTTGTCAGTGGTTTGAAGAAATATTTTGGTGGAGTAAAGGCATTAGATGGAGTTGACGTCGTTATAGAAGAAGGACAACTAGCGGGATTGATTGGACCAAACGGTGCAGGTAAAACGACCTTTGTCAACGTCATTACGGGATTGTTGCCCGCTGATACCGGTTCCATAAAGCTCGGCGATCAGGAGATAATGGGTCTCCCGTCCTATAAAATCGCAGCATTAGGCATGGGCAGGACCTTCCAAATCACCAGAGGTTTTGAACAACTTACGGTAACTGAGAATTTGCTGGTCCCAGCTCTTGCTACAAAACGCAGTAATCGGGAGGAAGTGAAAAAGAAGGCGCAGGAGATAATGGATTTTCTCTTGATTAGACACTTGGAAGAGGAGTTATCGGTGAATTTGTCAGGTGGACAGAAGAAATTGCTGGAGCTGGGTAGGGTTATGATGCTTGACCCTAATATCATTGTGTTGGATGAACCGTTTGCTGGTGTTCATCCGGAATTGCGTTCTGACTTACATTCTCACATTAACGAGCTATACCGGGCAGGGAAGTCCTTTTTAATCATAAGCCACGATATGGAATCCATCTTTAAGTTAAGCGAGCGAGTAATAGTCTTTGCCCAGGGAAAAAAGTTAACTGAAGGACCTCCCGAAATCGTAAGGGAGGAAGAGGCCGTTCTGGAAGCTTATCTAGGTGATTAATTTGCTGAAAGTAGAGAACCTGTACGTCGGGTATTACGAGGATATTAATATATTACAGGGATTAAGCCTGGAAGCTGAGAAACAGCAGATTACGGCGGTCTTGGGGCCGAATGGTGTCGGTAAGTCGACGTTGCTTAAATCAATCAGCGGTTTCCTTGATCCAAACTCCGGAGACATCAAGTATAAAGATAACTCCATAACGGGAATAAAACCGTTTAAGGCAATTACGAGAGGAATAGTTTACTTGCCTCAGCAGCTTACCCTATTTCAACGGATGACAGTGAAAGAAAACCTCCAACTGGGAGCCTGGACGATCAGACGAGATAAAGAAATTATCAACCAGCGGATTAGTGATAATTTTGAGAGATTTCCTATTCTTGAAGAAAAACAAAATACATCCGTTGGTAACCTTTCTGGCGGCCAGCAAAGGATGGTCGACCTGGGGCGAGCACTGATGAGTGCTCCAGAGATGCTTTTGGTGGACGAACCGACTGCTGGTCTAGCACCAAATCTAGCTCAGAGCATGTATGATATGTTAACCAGGTTAACCGACGACGGGATTACTATACTATTGGTCGATCAGAATATCCGAAAGGCAATTGAGATATCGGACTACATTTACGCGGTAGAATTGGGGAAAAACAAAACACAAGGTTCTCGAGAGGAATTTGCTGACGTAAAAGAAGTTATTAAAGACTGGTTATAGAGGGTAAACGATGATTTCAGGTCCTACGCTGGCAAGCTTATTGGTTGCTGCGATAGTTAGAGCTGGTCTATATACTCTGTCGGCAACCGGATTGTCTCTTATCTTTGGTGTTATGAACGTTCCAAATTTTGCTCATGGAGAACTGTATATGATTGGGGCATATATAGCGGTGTTCACTTTTAGTGGGCTAAGTTTACCTCCTTTGGTAGCTATACTATTTGCGGGAATTGGTGGTTTTGTAATTGGCGCGATAATAGAGAAAAGCGTCTTCTATCCCCTCCGGAAGAGATCAGAAAGACGTAAGATATGGATAATGAACACTTTTTTAGTAACTGTAGGCCTTTCGCTGCTGTTGAAGAATCTTATACAAGTAATTGCTGGTACTAAATACAGGGGTATCGACAGCTACTGGCAGGGTAGTTTAAGAATTACAGGAATTTCGGTCTCCATTGACAGGCTGGTTGGGGTAGCGATTGCGATTATCGTAGTGATCATTTTTTGGTTATTTTTGCAGAAGACCACGATGGGCAAGGCAATTAGAGCCGTTGCTCAGAACGAGGTGGGGGCCAAGGTAGTTGGTATTAACTTGGATACTATTCATACTTTAACTTTTGCGCTTTCTGCCATGCTGGCGAGTGTTGCAGGAGCCTCGTTATTATCGCTCAATCCGGCTTATCCGACCATGGGTTTAATGCCTTTGTTTTCCTCGTGGTTTGTGGTGATCTTGGTCGGTTTGGGCAATATCGCTGCTGTACCTGTTGGGGCTTTGATAATAAGTTTAATAGAGACGTTTGCGGCGTATGGTTTTGGGTCGGGGTGGCAGAGACTTTTCAGTCTGGCTCTGATAATACTGATTCTTTTGTTCAAGCCGAGAGGGCTATTTGGATCCGATGTTAAAGGCATATGGGAGAGGTAAGTAACTAATGCAATTGATAGAACGGCTTGCCAAATCTAACTATACCAATCCTGGCTTGGCATTGCTAATCGTGTTGGCTTTTGTACCACTTTTTGTCTCCGATCAATATATATTACAGCTCCTTATATCTGCGTTGATGTTTGGCACTCTGGCTATGGCATTCGATTTTACGGTGGGTTTTATTAACGTGGTGAACTTTGGTTTTGCGGCGTTTTGGGGAATTGGGGGGTATACCTCGGCCCTGCTTGCGGCGAAATTAGGAGTAACACCTTGGTTGGGAATTTTTGCCGGGTTTCTAATTTCGGCTTTGCTGGGTTTGTTTGTTGGGTTATTGACTTTGCGGTTACATGGTATCTTTGCAGCTGTGATGGCGTGGTTTACCGGCTTAGCGTTGATGTCAGTGATTACTAACTGGACGAGTTTGACCCGTGGTCCTCTGGGTTTAATGAGTCCAATGTTTTTTGACACTATGGATCGTCAACCCTATTTCTACGTAATACTGGTGATGGCGGCGTTCAGCTTGGTCGTACTATTAGCAATCGCAAATTCAAAAGTTGGTCTGTTTTTTCGAGCTATAGGTCAAGATGAGGACGCTGCAAAAGCATCCGGAGTCAATCCGGTACACTATAGAGTTTTGAACTTTACTGTGTCTACAGCCATAGCGGGATTAATTGGTGGTTTTTATGCCCATTTTATGGGAATACTCACCCCTAGCGTTATGGAAACAAGTCAAACAATCGAGATTATGGCCTTGGCTTACGTCGGAGGCAGAGGAAGTGTCTGGGGCTCGTTAATCGCTGCAATGATTTTTATACCGGTGCTTACCTACCTCCAACCGCTTATGGAATTGAGATTAATAATCTATGGTGTAGTGTTGATTGCAGTTATGATATTCTACCCAGGTGGAATTTCGGCCCTTTATAGGAGTTTCTTTGTGGTCAAGAAGTCTGACTGAAATTTGTGAATACCTTCTTCGTTAGTTACTATTGCGTGTTTAAGGTAACTGTGTGAAGATTAACATTTAATTGCCTGGACTCTTAAAACTTCTTTTTAACCAGGTTAAACGAAGAATTCAATGAAGTAAGGGATAAGTGTTTACTAATGGAAAGAGATGAAGTTCTAAAAATTATTAGGGAGAAAATCGTCTATCTCGATTATGAGCCCGGCAAGCAGTTAAGGGAGAAGGAGCTTCGAGAGGAGTATGATATCGGGAGGACCCCCCTTCGAGAGATATTTATCAAACTAGAGACAGAGGGTTTGATCACTACCGTTCCCCATAGTGGAACTTACGTCTCAACTGTGAGTTTCCACGAGCTTAGAGATCTGTTCGAAGTACGAAGCTATTTGATAAAATTAGCCGGTAGGTTGGCTGCGCGCCGCATACAACAAAAGCAATTGGAAGAGCTGAAAAAACTGGTAAAAAAATTGAAGAAAGAAACTGATTCTAAAAAACTCATGAAGTTGGATTCAGAGGGGCACGAGATTATCAATAACGCCACACATAATAAAGTGTTGGCAGAGAGTTTGAGGAAGCTCCGCCAGCAGACTGTTAGAATTTGGGTTTTCCCAAGGCGTAAAGACTTCATGAGCTCGTTTGGTGAAGAGTTTAGTGGATTGATTGAAGCTCTTGCGGATGGCGACGAGGTCAAAAGTGGAAATATACTGGCTTCACACATGAATGATTTCGTCAGGGAAATAAAGGAACAGTTTATTACCGCGGGGCACATGGAGACTTAATCTGGAAAGTATCCACCCACTTTGCCGATTTGGACCAAGAGCCAGCACCTAACTAATTATCGTGATTCACCTCGAAAACAACATAATGGAGTTTGATTTGGGATTTATTTTCCTAATTTGAAATTGTATTTGGAGCAGGGTAGTATATTAACGATATATCACTCTGTTTAAAACAGAAATAATACTATGGAGGTTCATATGTTAGAGTCGAATAAGTTAGTCAACAAGACCCCTCAGCTGAATATATTATCCGAGGATGACAGAGCTCAAATTTACGATGCGTCCCTGGAAATACTTCAGAACACGGGGGTAAAGATCGAGCACGAAGAAGCAAGGAAGATTTTCTCCGATGCAGGAGCAACAGTGGAAGGTGAGATGGTCCATATACCTTCGCATCTGGTTGACGAGGCCGTCAAGGAAGCCCCCAAGAAGATCCTCATGTACGATAGAAACGGAGAAATGGCGATGCGGTTAGGGGGAACAAATTCTTATTTCGGATCTGGGACGGACGTACCAAGGACTTTGGATGAAAATGGCGAGATGAGGCAAACTACGGCGGAAGATATCGCCAAATGGGCTAGGATATGTGACTACCTTGACAACATTGATTTTTCTTCTCCAACTGGCCTTCTACGGAAGCAGCCGGAGAATATCCAAGATATATTGGAGGCACGCCAGGTAATGGCTAATACCACTAAACCTGTTATGTTCTGCTCTTGGGATGACAGAGGTACAAAGGACATATTTGACATGGCGGCAATTGCGGTTGGTGGGGAGGACAAGTTGAAGGCAAAACCGTACATTATTCACTATATCGAACCCGTTACTCCCCTGAGTCATAGCAAGGAAGTCGCCGCTCAGGTTATTTTCGGGGCGAAAAATAACTTACCCACTATCTATACTCCGATGCCATCGGCTGGTGCTGTGAGTCCAATGACTTTGGCGGGATCCATTGCTTTGGGCCTAGCTGAATCTTTGACAGGAATAACTTTATCACAGCTGGTGAAAAAAGGTGCGCCTATGGTTACTGGTGGAATCTACTCGATCTTGGATATGAAAACCTCAGGTTATGTCTACGGTGGACCGGAGTTTGCCCTGATGAACGCAGCTGTCACAGAAATGAGCAATTATCTGGAATTACCGATGTTTGGAACCGCAGGTGTATCGGATTCGAAGTTGGTCGATACTCAAGCGGCGATTGAAGCCACCTTCAACATCGCAACCCAGGCTCTCGTTGGTGCGAACTTGATCCACGACGTGGGTTACCTGTCTTCTGGACTCCTTTACTCCTATGATCAACTAGTAATGAGCAACGAGATAATCGGAATGGTGAAAAGAATTATGAGAGGAATAGATACTTCAGGGGACAGAATTCCGCTCGATGTTATCAACGAAGTGGGACCCAAAGGCAACTTTCTCAGTACATCTCATACTATGGATAATTTTAAAAAAGAACAATGGCAACCCAGCTTGATGGATCGGACCAACTTTGAGAAATGGGAGAGCAATGGGAGTAAAACGATGGGTGAGCGAATTCACGAGAGTACAGAAGAAATCTTGGAAACACACGAGCCTGAAGTTCTGGAAGAAGCGAAGACGAAGGAGCTCGATGCGTTAATTGAAGAAGAAAGAGAAAACCGAGAGGTTCGTTATTAAGGAGGAAAAATGTTAAAAAATCAACTTTTTACCAATAGGTCTTCCCAGGATAAGGTTAGTTTTAACGTGCTTAGCGAATCACAAGTGAAAGATATACATCAAGCCTCGTTAGAAATTTTAAAGAACACTGGAGTGAATATACATCTCAAAGAGACCAGGGATCTGTTAAAGGACGCAGGGTGCTTGGTTGAAGGTGAAAGGGTCTTTCTCCCTCCGGGTTTGGTTGAGTGGGCCATTGATGCTGCCCCGAGCCGTACCTATCTGTTCAATAGAGAAGGGAAAAATCCCCTGACGCTCGGCGGACATAACGTAACGTTTGGTCTGGGCCCAACGCTCCTTAAGATGCGGGACCCGGAGACCGGAGAAAGGAGACCTTTTCGAAAACAAGATACAGTAAATGCCGCTCGTTTGGTGGACGCGTTGGACAATATAGACTGGGTGTCCGGTCTAGGTACAATTGACGATGTTCCTCACGAGTTGTCTGATCGGCATGAGTTTCAGGCAATGGTAAAGAATACGACTAAACCAATCGTAGCTTGGAGTTATACAAATGAAGGCCTGAAGGATATTATGGAGATGGCCACGGCTGTATCGGGAAGTAAGGAGGAATTTCTCCATAAGCCGTTTGTAGTTTCCTATTCCGAGCCTATCTCTCCACTAACCCACGACAAAGAAGCGTCAAAAAAGCTACTTCTTACGGCGGAGTACGGTATACCGACTGTCCATACCCCGATTCCTCAAGCAGGTGCGAGCGCACCCGTTACCTTGGCCGGTCAGCTTGCTCAAGGAAACGCGGAAAACCTTTCCGGGCTTGTAATCTCTCAGGTAAAACGTGAGGGTTTGCCGTTCTTCATCGGGGGTGTATTTTCTATCATGGACATGCAGACGGCGATTCTTGCTTACGGTGCTCCGGAGAAGGAACTTGCTACAGCTGCATACATGGATATATCGCATTACTACGATCTTCCGACATTTGGTACAGCTGGTTGTGCTGATTCCAAGGTAGTTGATCAGCAAATGGGAATTGAGACCACCTTGTCGGTTCTCTTCTCTGCACTCAGTGGGGCCAATCTCGTCCACGATGTCGGTTACATGGAATCTGGCACCACAGGCTCTCTCAGCGAGATAGCCATGGTCGACGAAATTGTAGGCATGATCAAGAAATTCGTCGATGGAGTAGAGGTAAATGACTACACGTTGGCCTTGGACGTCATAGATGAAGTGGGTCCAGGCGGGAATCATTTGACACACAAGCATACTTTGGATAACTTTAAAGAGGTGGCTTGGGAGCCCACATTGATGGATAGAGATGTCCCTGATACCTGGAAGAACAAAGGGTCGAAATCCATGGAAGAAAGGTTGGAAGAGAAGGTTAACACCATATTGGAAGAGCAAGAGCCGAAGCCTCTATCTGATGATGTTATTGAGAAGATAGATGCAGTCATAGATAAATTGTAACGTTGGTTAAGCAGGGGGATCTTAAAAAAGATCCCCCTTAAGTTTCTTAATTAAATAGAAGGTAGCTATTTATTTGCTCATAGGAGGAGGAATATGCCTTCGATTGAACTAGAGGAAGTCTATAAGATCTTTGGTGAGGAGCCGGATCTTGCCCTTGATATGTTGAAGGAAGGCAAGGATAAAGACGAGATACAGTCTGAAACTGGCCAGGTAGTCGGGGTTCGAGGTATCAGTTTTGATATTCAAGAGAACGAGCTGTTCGTTATTATGGGGCTTTCAGGCTCGGGAAAATCCACTCTTTTACGGTGTGTTAACAGATTGGTTGAACCGACGTCAGGCAAAATTGTTCTGCATACCGATGGCCAGGATTATAATGTTGTTGACGCAGATACGGAAACTTTGAGACAGATAAGAGAAACACAGATGAGTATGGTTTTTCAGAATTTTGCCTTGTTCCCTCACAGATCTGTCGTTGATAACGTTGCGTTCGGGTTGGAGATACAGGGAATAGACAAAAAGGAGAGAAGTCGAAAGGCAAAAGAGTTGATCGAGGTTGTGGGTTTGGAGGGTTTTGGGGAATCTTACCCTTCACAGCTTTCCGGAGGAATGCAACAGCGAGTAGGGTTGGCCAGAGGTCTTGCCACTGGTGCAGATATTTTACTGATGGACGAACCTTTTTCGGCACTGGATCCTTTAATCAAGGTGGAAATGCAGGATGAATTATTAGATCTGAGACAGGAGATGGAGAGAACCATCTTGTTTGTAACCCACGATCTCGACGAGGCTCTGAAGCTTGGAGATCGTATAACGATCATGGAAGCCGGTAAAATGGTTCAGCTAGGTACCCCTGAGCAAATTATTGTAAGTCCAAAAACGGAGTACGTGGCAGATTTTGTAGAGAATGCCGATCCATCTGATGTATTGCGGGCGGAGACAATTGCCTCAACTGACATCAATCCGGATCAGAACAACCGGGTTGCTCTCACGGAAAGTGTGGAAGTAGAAATAGATTCCGATGGACAAGTGGTCCAAGGATTCCTATCTGATACTCCAATATCAGTAAAACCTCTTGATGAAATTGAGGGACTGAATGAGGATGCCGTACTGTCAACTTCTCCAGATACACCGATTAGCAAAATTATGCGTGCAAGGTTGAGTTATGCAACGACACCAGTAGTGATTATTAAGGATGGGAAATTAACTGGTTACGTCACGGAAAGAAACATTTTACACGGTTTGTTGGAGAAAGGGAGGAAGGAAATATGAAGACGAGATACAGCTATTTAACTCTCATAACGATTGTTTTTGTGATTGCTATAGGTTTTATGCTAATGATCTCCTGTAGCGGGAATGCTGAGAGTCTTCAAGACAAATTGTTGGGGACCGGTGGTGGGTTTATTCCGATTGAAAATTGGGTTACAACTGCTGTTGACTGGATGGCTCTTAACTTGCGGCCTTTTTTCGATGGGATTACTTATGTTGTAAATAGAGTTAACGACGCAATCTTGACTATCCTCAATTTTGGCTACTGGCATTATTCGGGCGTCTTTATAATTAATATAGTTGGTACCACAGTTCAATTCCCACTTTTGAGCGGTCTGGTTTTCCTCTTGATGTGGTGGTTGTCGGGCAGTATAGTGACCGGTTTAGGTGGATTGGTCATGCTGTGGTTGAGCGCAAATTTTGGTTATTGGCCGGAAATTCTGGAGACTTTTTCGTTGACCCTGACTTCTGCCTTTTTAGCTTTGGTTTTAGGTATTCCTTCCGGAATACTGGCTGCTATTAACGATACGGTGGACACGATCATGCGACCAGTACTAGACTTAATGCAGACCATGCCGGTATTTGTTTATTTGATCCCTGCTGTTTTGTTTTTTGGTATTGGCCCTGCACCGGGAGCTGTGGCCACAATTATCTTTGCATACCCACCTTCGGTACGACTAACAAATTTGGGCATCAGGGGTGTTCCAACGGAGTTAATCGAAGCGGGGCAATCTTTTGGCTGTAACAGTTTACAATTACTAACTAAAGTGCAGCTGCCTGTTGCTCGGCCTAATATAATGGCTGGTGTGAATCAGACTATCATGCTTGCCTTATCAATGGCGGTTGTTGCAGGTTTGGTTGGATCCGGCGGTTTAGGTGGAGTTGTCGTGCGAGGTATTCAACGCATGCGTGTTGGTGAAGGATTTGTCGGTGGCTTGGCGGTTGTGTTTGTAGCTATGATCCTTGATAGAGCTACGTCAAACATTGGTCAAACCGCAAAAGAAACTTAAAGAACTCTAAATAGCGTTCATGCTCAGGGGGGTGATGAAGCTAACTCGGAGAGTGCAAAGTTTGGCAAGTCTTAATTTTAGAACCTTTTTTGCACAACTATAGGAGGTGCATTTAAGTGTTTAACAAGAGTAAACTATTTACAGTTTCTGTTATCGCACTAGCACTAATCATTGGTTTGAGCAGCTTTTCGCTAGTTGCTACGGCTGAAAAGAAAAACTCCCTAACCTTTGGTATAGTTCCGTGGTCCGAGTCACTTGCAATTGGTAGTTTAGTAAACCATGTTCTTACGGTCGAGCTTGGCATGAATGTTGATACGATGAACCCTAACATAGGTGCAGCTTATACTGCGATTAAACAGGGTGACATGGATCTGTTTGTAGAATCCTGGCTTCCATTGACCCACGAAGCCTACTGGGAAAAATCTGCAGCTGATCTATGTGACTTTGGCCCTATCTACGAAGACGCGCTACTCTGCTGGGCAGTCCCGAATTACGTGCCCGAAGACGTAGTCAGCTCAGTTGAAGACCTAGGTAAACCAGAGGTCAAGGAGAAGATGGGCGGAGAAATAGTTGGAATTGATCCTGGCGCAGGTTTGATGCAACATTCCGAGGTCATGATGAAAGAATACCCTGTTCTTGAAGGTTGGGAGCTTAAAGATTCCAGTGACTACGCGATGGTAGCCGAGTTAAAGAGAAGAATGCAGAGAGACGAATGGACCGTAGTAACGCTGTGGAAACCACACTATGCATTTGCCCGATTTGACATTCGCACTATCGACGAACCAAAGAAAATACTTGGCGCGGAAGAGCGTATACACATGGTCGGCAGGAAGGACTTTATGAGTGTCTTCCCAAATAAGGTCAGTGAGTTCTTGAGCCGCTTCTACCTCCCAATTGGTAAAGTTAATGAACTTACGGATATGCACGATGAATACGGGGACGCTGCTGGTGGAAAGTTTGCAAACAAATATCCAGAGCTTGTCGACTACTGGATAAACGGAATAGAAGCTCTATAAGAGAATTGATAGTAGAATTCGTGTTCCTTTTTCGATAGGTGTATTGCAGTATAAATGAACAGCTAATTAAGCGGGAGGTCTGCGGATAAGGATCTCCCGCTTTTTTGATTCTTACGTATTTGATTAGTTAGTGAATAAAATTACTGTCTTTCCAAGTAGGCTTAGAGCATAACTGTTTTTTTCAATGTAGCGAAATCGAAAAATGTGATAAACTGAGGCTTCTCAAAAGGATTAGTCACCAGATTAGTTATGCTATAGATCTTGCTACAAATAATGAAAGGAGGTTACCTTGTTTAACAAAGAAAGATACTTTGTCCGGCTTGCCGTGTTGACGGTGATTTTAATGATGTTTCTTGTTGGCATGTCACCAGTGGCAGAAGAAAATGAGGATACGATTAGGTTTGGTGTGGTCCCGTGGTCGGAATCCATAGCCCTAGGTGGGTTGATTGAATATCTATTGGAAACGGAAATTGGTATGCAGGTCAAGTTGTCGAATCCTGATGTGGGCAGGGCTTATAATGACATTAAAAATAAGAGATTGGACTTGATGATTGAAGCATGGCTCCCTAGGACCCACGAGAACTACTGGAATAGAGTATCACGGTATGTTTTGAATTTTGGCCCAGTTTACGAGGATGCTGGACTAACATGGGCTGTGCCGGATTACGTTTACGAAGCAGGGGTTCGTTCGGTGACGGATTTAGGGAGCTCGGAAGTAAAAAAGAAATTGAGTGGAAAGATAACAGGGATCGACCCCAATTCCGGCATCATGCAACATTCGAAGTTGATGATAGAAAAGGAATACCCTGAGCTTGAGGGATATGAACTGGCTGAAGGAACTGATAAAAGTATGACCGAGGCGTTACAGAAAGCGGTTCAAGAAAAATCCTGGATAGTGGTAACCTTGTGGGCACCCCATGATGCTTACGCGCTTTATGATTTACATTCTTTGGAAGAACCGAAAAATGTTCTTGGCGGGGAGGAACATATTAACATAATTGGGCGAGAAGATTTTATGAGTGTCTTTCCGAATGAGGTCAGTGAATTCTTGTCACGGTTGCACCTGCCTTTTTCGATGGAGGTGGAATTAACGAGATATTACAATGAATTGGGTGATGCTTACGCAGCAGGGCAGCAATTTGCAGAAAACCATCCGCATTTAGTAGATTATTGGGTTAGAGGTCCTTCAGCGATAGAGTAAATATCGCTTAAGAAATGATATCAATCAAGTGGGGATACAGGCTATCCCCACTTTTTTTATGGAGTTATCAACATTTAGGCTTCACTGTTTAATGTTCAGCGCCCTCTTGATAATCCACAAGGGAACGTAGTTGTGTGGGATAAATCCTCCCACCTTTTCACTTGTATGACTATGATGACAGTATATAATCAATTTAACAATTGATTACGCAAGAAACAGGAGGTTTCTAATAATATGAGTGACTTACTGGAAGATTTAGGTAAAGCAGTATTTGATATGGATGAAGATACAACGGTGGAGTTAACCGAACAGGCATTAGATGAAGGAATGGATCCCGAGGTACTTTTGAACGATTCCCTCGTTCCCGCTATGGATAGAGTTGGGGAAGAATACGAAAATGGAGATAGGTACGTTCCCGAAATGTTGCTATCCGCGGAGGCCATGAAGGGGGCAATGAAGCTGTTGAGGCCGTTACTGACGGAATCAGGTGTAGAGCCTGCGGGCAAAGTCATACTTGGTACAGTGGAGGGGGACTTACACGACATAGGACAGAACCTGGTTGGCATGATGATAGAAGGTGCTGGCTTTGAAGTAGAGAACCTAGGTGCGGAAACCCCGGTTGAAGAATTTGTTGAGAAGGCTAAAGAGTTAGAGCCTGACGTCGTAGGTATGTCTGCTCTCTTGACCACCACCATGACGCATATGCCGGAAGTGATTGAGGCACTCAAAGAGGAAGGCTTGAGGGATGACGTTAAAGTAGCAATAGGTGGTGCTCCCGTATCACAGGATTACTGTGAGGAGATTGGGGCAGATGGGTACGCACCCGATGCAGCTTCCGCCACGACTTTAATCAAAAACTTGGTCAAAGAGCTAAGAAACTAATTATTCATCCAGATGGACTTTATACCCAACACGGACGAAGACAAGAGGGAAATGTTGGAGGAAATTGGGGTTGACTCCATTGCTGAGCTCTTCTCCGATATTCCAAGTGAAGTGCAGGTGCAAGGGGAGCTAATTGGTGAAGAAGGAAGAACTGAACTGGAATTAAAGAACGAAGTTGGTAGCCTTGCAAAAGAGAATGCTAAGCCCGGTGACCGTGTCAACTTCATTGGCGCCGGGCTTTATGATCACTTTATTCCTTCAGTTGTCTCTCACGTTACCGGTAGGTCGGAGTTTTATAGTGCCTATACGCCATACCAGGCGGAAATTAGCCAGGGAACTTTAACTTGGATGTTTGAGTATCAGACCGCGATCTCTGAGCTAACCGGCATGGATATCGCGAATTCCTCTTTATATGACGGTGGCTCGGCGGCTGCGGAAGCGGTGTTAATGGCTCAAGAGTACACGGGCAATAGATCAGTTGTAGTAGCAAATACGCTAAATCCAGCGTATAGGGAAGTAATAGAAACTTACTTACCAGATCCTGACGACTCGGTTATCCAACTACCCGATAACAATGGTACTATCGATACAAATGCTCTAGAAAGGACGGTGTCCAGCAATGATGATTTAGCTGCACTAGTCTTGCAATCCCCCAATTATTTTGGGCTAATTGAGGATTTGCGTGGATTAAAGGAAAAGGTGAATGATGGGTTCCTAATAGTAAGTTCAAACCCAATTTCTCTTGGCCTGCTCGAACCGCCAGGTCAATTTGGCGCCGACATCGTGGTAGGGGAGGGTCAACCGTTAGGAAATCCGATTAGTTTTGGAGGTCCTTTGCTGGGTTTATTTGCGACCAGGAAAGAATATTTGAGGTATCTACCGGGAAGAGTAAGCGGGAAAACAACGGATGGTGAAGGAAACGAAGGTTTCGTGATGGCCTTACAGACAAGAGAACAACACATCAGAAGAGAGAGAGCTACTTCTAATATTTGTACAAATCAGGCTCTCAACGCTCTGGCCGCTACCGTGTATTTAAGTGCTTTGGGTCCAGCTGGGTTTTCCAGATTGGCTGAAATTAACTGGCAGGTTTCACACTATCTTGCCCGCAAATTAGTAGAAATAGATAATGTCCAGCTTACCTGGGAGAAGCCGTTTTTCAACGAGTTTGTAATTACTATTGGTAATGATCCTGAAAGAATTTGGAAAAGTATGAAACAGGAAGGGATAGATTTGTTACATCCTAAGCATCTTAAGCATATGGGTCTAGATCGGAATCTTATGCTTGCCGTCACTGAAAAGATTCGCAAGGAAGATATGGATCATTTTGCTGAATTATTGGAAAGGGAGTTGTGAGCTGAGATGGAAACGATCTTCGATATTAGTAAATCAGGGCGACAATCAACTTTCTTTCCTTATCTAGACTGGCTTTCGGAAGATCCGGAATCGGAGTTAGATAATGGCTTGATTCGTTCGGAAAAGCCTGGCTTACCTGAGGTGACTCAACCTGACTTGGTGCGACATTACGTAAGACTGTCAAAGTTGAACTACGGAGTCGACGATGGTCTATATCCTCTTGGCTCTTGTACTATGAAACATAACCCGAAACCGAACGAGGATATAGCCAGAATTGAAGAATTCCAGGGACACCATCCCTTGGCGTCTTATGACCTTGTTCAGGGTAACTTAAGGTTATCCTATGAGTTGGGTCAACTGCTAAAGAAGATCTCTGGCATGGATGCTATTACTCTTCAGCCGTCTGCAGGCGCGCATGGAGAGTTGACAGGAATGTTGATGATTAGGAAGTATCACCATGAAAACGGCCAGTTGGACAAGCGAAATAAAATCCTACTGCCCGATTCGTCCCACGGCACGAACCCCGCTTCTGCAGCGGTAGCGGGCTTTGAGGCGATAGAGGTGAAATCTAACGATCAAGGAACTGTCGACATTGATGGGCTAAAGGAAGTAGCAGACGAGAATACTGCAGGTATTATGCTCACAGTTCCAAATACGCTGGGGATATTTGAAAAGGATATACTAGAAGTCGCTAGCATTGTTCATGATGTTGGTGGGTTATGTTATTTCGATGGTGCCAATTTAAATGCATTTCTCGGCAAGGTCAAGCCCGGGGACTTGGGAATGGATATCACTCACTTCAACCTTCACAAAACTTTCAGTACCCCACATGGCGGTGGGGGACCTGGATCGGGACCAGTTGCTGTGAAAGAAAACCTCGAACCGTATCTCCCAGTCCCGATAGTAGAGAAGAATAATGAAGAATATCAGTTTGGCTATGACAGGCCGAAGTCGATCGGTCGGGTAAATAGTTTTCCTGGTGCTTTTGGAGTATTAGTTAAAGCATACTGCTATATACTGGCTCTGGGTGACGAAGGTCTAAAACGGGTCAGCGAAAATGCTGTCTTGAATGCGAATTATTTAAAGGAGAAGTTGCAGAAAGTCTATACCTTGGCTTACAAAGGGACCTGTAAGCATGAGTTTGTTCTGAATGGCGGCGGTTTGGGAGAAGGGGTAAAGACAATAGATATCGCAAAGCGGCTGTTAGATTACGGTTACCACCCCCCAACAGTATACTTCCCCTTGATTGTCCAGGAAGCATTGATGATAGAACCAACGGAGACTGAAACCAAAGAAACGCTTGATAGCTTCTTTCAGGCCATGGTAAGTATTGCCCAAGAGGCGGCAGATGATCCTGAGCTTCTTCACAACGCACCCACTGAAACACCGGTGGGAAGGCTAAATGAAACACAAGCTGCTCGGAACCCCATATTGAGGTGGACCAACTCTGGCCAGAGTTAGATGCCCGGTTTACCCTTATTGAGCAGGGAATCTTTAAGTTTTCTGAGTAGATGTTGTTCCGTTTGAGTAAGATTAAAAATCCAACAGGGTTTCTTAAATTAAGATTTATAACTCATGTGTTTGTGAACACATTAGTTATATTCTATAATTGAGTTACGGCTTTTTGGCTTAAGCTATTCACTTGTAAACGTTTGAATTAGTACTTACAGTTTGACAATTGTTATAAAATTTTAATTCGGAGGTAACTGTATATGTTTTTGACCATTGGTGAATTAATTAACTCTACAAGGGATGAGGTAAAAAAGGCATTAAAAGAGAAAGATGAAGATTTTATTCGTAGGTTAGCAAGGGCACAAACTGAGGCTGGCGCAGATGCGATCGATCTGAACGCTGGTGAATCGAGAGAGAAGGAAAAAAGCGATATGGAATGGTTAATAGACGTCGTTGAAGACGAAATCGAAGACGTGAGGATCGCTATTGATACTCCGGATCCGGAGGTACTGGAATTTGGTTTAGAGAAGGTAAAACATAAACCTGTCATAAATTCGATAAGTAACGAGAAAGATAAACAGGACGCCCGCGAAATCGCTTCAGGCTATGATGCCGATATCATAGGTTTGGCAATGGGCGCCGAAGGGATGCCCATGACAGTCGAGGATAGATTGAACGAAACTGAAGCCCTGCTCGAAAAATGCGATGAACTGGGTATTGCCAAAGATCAGCTATACGTTGACGTAATAGCAATGACCATTGGTAGCAATCAAGAGCAGGGTCAGTACGTTATAGACTCCGTCCTGCAGATTAAGGAGGAATTCGGCGTTAAAACAAATATCGGATTAAGCAATGTATCTTTTGGCCTTCCAGACAGATGTTTAATCAATCGTACGGTGTTTGCAATGCTTCTGGAGGCAGGATTGGATGCTGCTTTAATCGATCCAACTGACACTCCGATGATGGACACCTTAAAGGCAGCAGAAGCCTTACTTGGAGAGGACAAAAGTTGTCTGGGTTACCTCAAATATATAAGAAGTAAGTCATAACGGTAACAAATGCGAGGGACCGTGACCGCGCCCTTTTCAAGGAGGATTTTATTACCTAGGCTGAGTGGTTTTTACACGTTTATTGAAAAATTTCGGTTAGCCGTACGTTCAATTTGAGAATAGAGAGTTGGTGCAGCACCCAGCTTAATGTGTACCTAGTTAATGAGATTTACCTGCAGTTAAAACCTAGCACGAAGTTTTCATCGATCTCCGTTTGTCAATATTCAACTAGGTGCTGGTCAGATTTTTCAAAAGAAAATTGAATGACCTCGATTAGGTTGCACTTACTGGATGAGAGAATACAGTTTATGAAAGAGGAGTAATTTCTACTTGTATTCTTTGGTAGAGATTAATTAGAAGGGAGAAAACCGTTTAATTTAAGTATTACTAAATCTAGAGTTTACATTTACTTTACAATTAAATTTAGGAGGTAATTACACCCATGAAGAGCGATATTCAAATTGCTCAAGAAGCGGATCTTAAGCCAATAACAGATATTGCTGAAAAAGTTGGTCTAAGGAGAGACGAGTTGGAGCTTTATGGAGACTACAAGGCGAAAGTTAAACTTGATGCATACGAAGAAAGAAAAAATGAACCGGACGGAAAGTATATTGATGTAACGGCCATTACCCCCACACCTTTGGGAGAGGGAAAAACGACTACAAACATTGGTCTTACTCAGGCACTTGGTAAGATTGGCAAGAATGTAATGACCGCCATCCGTCAGCCCTCGCAGGGCCCCACTTTTGGGATTAAAGGTGGAGCCGCTGGTGGAGGATACTCCCAGGTAATACCTATGGAGGATTTCAACCTTCATTTGACGGGAGACATCCACGCAATAGGGGCAGCTCATAATCTCATTGCTGCTGCAATTGACGCTCGAATGATGCATGAGCGCAATTACTCTGACCAGGCCTGGGCCAAAAAAGGTTTGGAGAAGTTAAATATCAATCCATATTCTATTACCTGGAATCGCGTTGTTGACGTTAACGACCGTGAGTTAAGGAACATCAATGTAGGACTCGGTGGCAAGTGGGATGGATTTCCGCGTGAAAGTGGGTTTGACATAACGGTCGCTTCGGAGTTAATGGCTATATTGGGTCTTACCAACGGGCTGGACGACTTACGTGAGCGAATCGGAAAAGTAGTGATAGGTTACAATTGGGACGGAGAGCCTGTTAGCGTTGAAGACCTCGGTGCTGCGGGTGCGGCGACTGTATTAATGAAAGACACAATTAAGCCCAACCTGTTGCAAACTCTAGAAGGACAGCCTGCATTTGTACACGCTGGACCATTTGCTAACATCGCACATGGAAACAGTTCAATCCTGGCGGACATGGTTGGCTTGAAGTTGGCCGATTACGTAGTTACCGAATCTGGATTTGGTGCTGATATCGGTATGGAGAAATTCTTCGACATTAAATGTCGTTACAGCGGTCTTATACCTGATGCCGTCGTTTTAGTTGCTACAGTGAGAGCCTTGAAAATGCACGGTGGAGGGCCAAAGGTCGTTGCCGGTAAAGATCTTGATTCAGCATATACGGAGGAAAACCTGGAGTTGCTCGAGAAAGGGGCGGCTAACCTGGCTAAGAATATTGAAATAGCTCAGAAGTTTGGAGTACCTGTTGTAGTTGCTGTCAATAGGTTTCAAACGGATACCGACAAGGAAGTTGAGTTAGTTAAGGAGAAGGCTATAGAGGCTGGCGCTTACGATGCGGTTGGCTCAAGCCACTTTACTGAAGGTGGTGCAGGTTCTGTTGATTTAGCGGAAGCCGTCGTAGAAGCGACCGATGAGGAGTCGAACTTTGAATTCCTCTACGATATAGACAAATCAATTAAAGAAAAGATCGAAACAATCGCAAAAGAGGTATATGGCGCTGACGGAGTGGATTACAGCAGTAAGGCTGAAAAACAAATTTCAGATTACGAAGAGTCTGGTTTTGGCGATCTTCCTTTGTGTATGGCGAAAACTCATCTCTCACTTTCACATGACGCGGAGAAAAAAGGAGTACCAACTGGATTTACATTACCAGTAAGGGAGGTCCGTGCAAGTGTGGGTGCGGGTTTTGTATATCCACTTTGCGGTGAGATGAGCACTATGCCCGGGTTACCGTCGGAGCCAGCTTATATGGACGTCGATCTTGATGACGAAGGGAACGTAGTTGGTTTGTTCTGATCGAACTTTGACTAAATAATTGTAGTATTAGGAGTTTGAATTGAATCAGGAAAAGATTGAAAGAGGAACTGAATTAATCCTAGAAGGAATAGGGGAAGATCCAAGTAGGCCTGGGTTAAAGGACACTCCCAGCAGGGTAGCTAGAATGATGGAAGAGCTTTGCTATGGGCTCCACAAAGACCCGGGCGACGTAGTTTCAACTTTCTTTCAAGAGGATTACAAAGAAATGGTGTTGCTAAACAACATTCCGTTTCATTCGTTGTGTGAGCATCATTTGCTTCCTATTCTAGGTAGTGCAAGTATTGTCTATATGCCGAAGGAGAAACGTGTTGTCGGGGCGAGTAAGTTGGCTCGGGCGCTGCAAGTGGCTTCGAGCAAACCGCAAATTCAGGAAAGGCTCACTTCTCAGGTAGCTGACGTACTAATGGAAAAGCTTGACCCGTATGGCGTTCTTGTTGAGATCAAGGCTGAACACTTGTGTATGACGATTCGAGGAGTTGAAAAACCGGGGACAAAGATGGTGACATCAGCAATACGTGGGAAGTTTACGACTGATAAAGCTGCTCGAGACGAAGCGCTATCTCTAATCGAAAGTTGACCCGTTTCATTTTTTGATAAGGAGGTAAAATGAAAAAACTAAATGGAAATAAAATAGCGGAAGAGTATCGGAGCGAACTTAAAGAAGAAATATCTGAGCTTAAGGATCAGGGTGTAAACCCAACTATCGCTCCAGTCTTAGTTGGTGACGATCCTGGTGCCAAAGTATACTATAGGACGAAAAAGCGCCTGGCCGAGGATCTCGGAATTAATTACGACGGTGTTAAACTAGATGCGGATATTTCTAAGAAAGATTTGGTAGGTAAAATTAGGGAATTAAATGGCGATCCGACCGTGCATGGGCTTTTCGTAGAACTACCTCTTCCAGAGAATCTGGAGATTGGAGAGTTACGTACCGAGATAGACCCTAAAAAGGATATTGACTGTATTAACCCAATTAATAGTGGAAAACTATTATCTGGCGGTGCGTTCCGGGCAAGCTACGATGACTTAAAAAATGATCCAGAAGCGTTGCTTCCTGCGACGCCTTATGCAGTTATGGAAATATTGGATTACTCGGGTATAGATCTAGAAGGTACGGAATTCGTAGTCGTAGGCGGTGGGGCTGTTGGTTTACCACTATCTATGTTAGCACTTAGGAAAGGTTACTCGGCTGTCACCATTTGCGAGTATCAAACTGAGGACCTACCAGAAAAGACCAGGCAAGCGGATATTCTTTGTTCTTCTGTCGGAAAGATAGATTTTATTACCGAAGATATGGTCTCTGAAGGCGCCGTAGTTGTCGATATCGGTATCAATGAGGTTGAGGGTGGGATAACCGGAGACGTAGATTACGAGAATGTTAAGGAAAAAGCCGATTACATTACTCCCGTGCCTGGAGGCGTTGGACCAATGACTACGACCTTAATTATGGCGAATACTGTCAAAGCGGCGAAACTCTTAACTAGTTGAATAACATATAAATATCGCGCTAAGTTAATTTTATCCTTCCCCTTAATTGGGGAAGGATTTTTTTTGGTGGTCAGAAAGTTTTCTGAAGGTTGAATGCTCAATGTCTGCAATTCGTATTCACATTTAACTGATTTCTAACCTTGAACAACTTTTTGAGATTGGGGTAACCTAAATGTACAATTTCGTACTGAAAGTCGGACCACGGTTTTTTATTATTAGGAAAAAGTACAATGACCGATAGAAATGTACCCATAGAGATATGCGTTCTGATGGGGGGTAACTCTTCCGAACGTGATGTCTCTTTGCATAGTGGTACCAACGTCTACGAATCTTTAGTGAAAAGTGATAAACAGTTTAACGCAGTAAGAGGGGAATTCTCCGGTCCGAGTGAACTGTTAGATTTAGTAATCGGAGCTGATTTGGTGTTTAATTGCCTTCACGGTGGAATAGGCGAAGATGGTACAGTGCAAACTTTGCTTGAATTACTGGATATCCCCTATACGGGTACTGGTCCTTATGGAAGTGCGCTAGCAATGGATAAACTATATTCCAAAAAATCTTTTCAGCGAGCCGGGGTTAATGTACCGGAGTACATTGAAATAGGTCAATCTGAGGAGATCGATAGGGAAAAGATTATCTCAAGTTTGGGTTTTCCCTTCGTTGTCAAACCGGTAAGCGAAGGTTCTAGTAGAGGGATAAAAATTGTTGACGATAAAGAAGCAATAATCGAGGCTACGGCGGAGGTTAGGAAGAATTATGAAAAGGTCTTTATCGAGGAATACATTACTGGGAAGGAGATCACTGCAGGTATGCTTGAATTAAACGGTAAATTAACTCCCTTGCCCCTGGTTGAACTGAATGTTACTGAAGAGAGGTTTTTCAATTATGAAGCTAAATATAGTGCTGGCAAGGCCGAATTTATTGTACCTGCAAGATTGTCCGATGAGATTACGGAAGAGGTAAAGGAGTTAGCTATGAAAGCGCACCGTGCTCATCATTGCCGTGGATACAGTAGGGTAGATTTCCGTGTAGACTTGGATGGAGGGGTTTACGCTTTAGAGGTCAATACTCTTCCGGGAATGACGAAAATGAGCGATTTACCGTTTGCTGCCAGTTATGCCGGAATAGGTTTTCAAGAGCTAGTGGAAAATATGGTTTTCAGCGCATTATGCGACAGATCCAGCGGCTCTGATGCCTGAATGTTAACGCTAGACGGCGAAAAGCAACAGGGAGGTCTAACATGAAAGATAAGTGGCGTGATCTGGAGACCGGTCCGGATTCCCCAAGGATTGTGCATGCTGTTATCGAGAACCCCCGCAGGAGCGAGAACAAGTATGAGTACGACATCGAAAAGGGAGAAATTGTACTAGACAGAGTTCTACATACCGCGGTACATTATCCTGGTGATTATGGGTTCGTTCCAAGGACTTATGACGAGGACGGAGACCCTGCGGATATTCTCGTACTTGTGACTAATCCTACTTTTCCAGGCTGTATTATGGAAGCAAGACCAATTGGTATCCTGGGAATGCTGGATACTGGTGAAAGAGACGATAAAATTCTTGCGGTTCCATTGAACGATCCCAGGTACGAGGGTTACAAAGATATTGATGATGTACCTGATCATATCTTGGATGAGATCTCACATATGTTTGAGGTGTATAAAGAGTTGGAAGGAGGAAAAGAGGTAGAAACACTAGGCTGGTCGGGGAGAGAGGAGGCGAAACGCTCCATAGAAAAAGCTCAACGTTTATACGAAAGTAAGTTCTAGATTTGACGGGTCAAATCCAGGAGAGCGATAACAGGAGTAACTTTATCTAACTCTCCTGGAAGAGACATTGCTCAAAGAGATATACAACTAGTTTAGATGTTCTCTTCTTTTTTCTCGATCTCCGCTGATTCCTTGACTTTCTCAAGCCAATTATTGTAGGACTCATTCTGCTTTTGATTCATTAACGAGTTCGTTATTTGTTCTCTGACTTCCTCCAGCGGTTTTACGTTACCTTCGTCGTCCTTGTAGCTTTCCTTATTATTGTTGTAAAATTCCTGGATTTCCTCTTCGCTTACGCTAACGTCCTTGCTCACTTCTTCTTTTAACTTTTGCACTTTTAAGTTGTCCCTGATCATAGATTCTAAATTATCCATAGTCATATTTTGGTTGTTTTTGAGGTAATCTTCCAAGGCTTTTTCGTCTTTGAATTGTTTATTGTTTTCGATGATATTATCAATCTCTGTTTGAACCTCGTCGTCCGGAACCGTAATATCCATTTCCTCGATTTGTTGAGCCCTAAGGTTTTGAGTGATTAGTTGGTCCAACACGTATTTACGGTATTCTGTGAGGAATTTACTACCGGATTCGCTGGTCATCAAAAATTGAGCAAATGTTCTGTATTGTTGAGATAAGGTCATGATGATCTGATAGACCTGTGTCGATTGAGAAAGTTCCTGTTGAGTTATTTTTTCTCCGTTAACTGTAGCTACGATGGTTGGTTGTTGTTCTGAATTACCTTTTTGATCTGAGCCATCCTGTGCAAGTATAGCGAACGAGGAAAAAACCAGAGCAGATATTAATACAAGGACTAATACAGTTTTCTTTGTGAAATTCACCAATATCACCTCAGTAGAGTAATTGTTAGTTATCATTAGGGTTAATTCAACATACTGTTAAACAGCATATGCAATGGATGTGAATAAAGTATGAAGGTTTCAATTGTTGGACTGTGTCTTAAGAATTCGGATTCGTTTCCACGCTGATTGCCGAATCTCTATTCCTCCTCGACTTCTATCGAATTCTGTAAGGAGTACTCTTTTATTTCTTGAGCTGACCGATCATCCGCGATAATTTTCCCGTCCTCTATCATTTTTACTAATTGTTTTGACATTGGGCGGCCGCAGACCGGGCAGTTAAGCTCGTCCACGTTCCATGGAGTTACCTCTCTATTCCCACATTTGTCACACACATAGAGCTGCTTGGCTCCTGAACGTTTTCCGCGCTTGGCGATTGGTTCCCCTTCGATTTCAACAATATCCAGTGAGTAATCGACGACGGGTGCGTTGGAAATTGATGTTCCAACGCCATATGCACTGGCGATCTCGTTTAGCTCGGGAATGGTGTTTTCGTTGAGCCCCCCCGAGATAAAGATATCGACGTCTTGAAAGCCGTGCAGATCAAGTTCCCATCTGACCTCTTTAGCAATCTGGAGCATACTACCTCTACGTGAGGAGGGAGTGTCCAGCCTGACAGCGTTTAATCCCTCGGTCAGATCAGCGTTTTCCAGCGCTTCGAATTTTTCATCGCCGAAAGTATCAACAAGTGCTACGGTGTTGATTTTGTCTCCGAAGATTTCTTCAAACATACCAGTTGCAGTCGTGGAATCCTCCAGCAGGAGGATTAAGGCATGGGGGATCGTGCCTACGGGTTCCAGGCCGAGCATTTTTGCAGTTTTCGTTACTGCAACACCATCGCAACCACCTATGTATGCGCTTCTACCAATCATAGGTGCAATTGCTGGATGCATCCTCCGCGAGCCGAAATGGAAGACGGGTTTGTCTTTCGCAGCTCTGGTTATTATCCGAGCCTTTGTGGCGATGCCACTTGCTTGGCATATAAAACCGAGGAGAGGGGTTTCCATAGGGGAAAAGCTCCGGTACAAACCTTCGACTATCATAACCGGTTCGTAAGGGAGGAATGAGCTTCCTTCTGGAATTGACCAAACGGACATGCCGGTGTTTTGGAGTAACTCTAAGGTTTCATCCAAGCCGGCAAACACACCAGCTTCTTTTCCAGGGATCGATTTGGTTCTAATCTCCATCTTGACATGTTTATCGATATCGTTTTTCCTGAGTATTTCTTGGGTGCGCTTGAAATATACATCAGTTACTTTTCCTCCCTTTATTTCCTTTTCTGATGCTACGTTAAAAATAATTACCTCCTATACATTTAAGAAGAATGATTCATTTCATCATCGATATTGCGAAGAGGTTCTTCCCCAACTAATCCAAGATACTTATCCAAAGAGCGTCTGACAAGCTCTGAAATAGGAAGCCCCGTTCTACGTGATAGACGCTGCAATTCTTTATGTTGTTTTTCGGTTATTGTCCAATTTACTCTTCTCATTAACCTGATTATATTATAATAAATACCCCGTTCCAACCACATGGAATTGAACATACGAATAGCCTAATGTTATAAAGAACGTGTCAGAATAACTCAAGTTATGTAGAATTAATATCACAAATGTTAACTTAGAGAGGGACATATGCGCAGGGTTTTGGCGTATCTTAAGAACAGTTTTATTAACGGTTTGCTTGTCATCTTGCCAGTGGGCCTTACTTTTTATGTTTTGTGGTTGATATATCGTATGATAGTGAGGTTTACGGGCAGAGGATCGGACTTCGGAAACCTCATCAGTAATTTTTTGATGATGACAATCGGTCAGGAGTGGTTTCCGGGGATAGGTGCGATCTTTACACTTCTATTAATAGTTTTTATGGGTGTAATTACCAGAATCTACGTGGGAAGAAAGGTCTATTCTTTAATTGACCGAGCTATCGGTTCAACCCCCATTGTAAACAAGATGTATATTACTGTTAAACAGATTATCAATGCTATACTGAGCCGTAATTCCTCTACGTTTCGGGACGTTGTACTACTGGAGTATCCAAGAAAGGGATGTTATACCGTGGGGTTTGTCACAAATAACAAACTCGGCAAATTGAACCAAATTATTGGAGATGAGGTCGTTGCTGTTTTCATATTCACAACTCCTAACCCGCTGAGTGGCATGATAGTAATAGTACCCAAAGAAGATCTGACTTATCTTGGTCTTACCATAGAAGAAGGTTTAAGGCTTGTTCTATCTATGGGCATTGTAATACCAGCCAAATTTTTGGACAATAGAGTTGGAGAGGAACTTATGGGTGACCAGTAAGTATGCCACTGTTTCGTGACGAGGAATATTTAAGGGTTGATTTTGAGGAAAAACAAGAAAAGGATGAGGCCCTGTGGGTCAAATGTAAGTCTTGTGGCAAACTTATATTCAAAAAGAAATTGCAAGAGAACAACCATATTTGCCCCAATTGTGGAGCTTACTTCTTTTTGACCGCCAAGGAAAGGATCAAGACGTTAGTTGATTCGGAGTCGTTTGTGGACGAAACGAGGAGGATAGAATCCGATGACCCTCTGGGGTTTATCGATGTGAAGCCCTATGAACAGAGAGTGAATGAGGCCCAGAAGGAAACCGGAATGTTTGATGCCATTATAGCCGGCACCGCGGAGATAGAGAGCATGTCATTGGTTCTGGCAGTGATGGACTTTAGATTTATTGGCGGGTCCATGGGTTCTGTGGTCGGCGAACAAATCGTTAACGGAATTGAACTCGCTGCTGAAAAGAAGTTTCCGTTTGTTCTAGTTTCTTCCTCGGGCGGAGCGAGGATGCAGGAAGGCCTCCTATCACTTCTACAAATGGTGAAAACGACTTCTGCTAGAAACCTCCTTGACCGGGAAGGCTTACCTTTTATTTCGATCATGACCTATCCAACGACCGCTGGAGTAGAAGCGAGCGTTGCCAGTCTTGGTGATATCATACTGGCAGAAAAAGGAGCGTTGATCGGTTTTGCCGGGAGGAACGTTATCGAAAAGACAATAGGTGAAGAATTGCCTCCAGATTTTCAGTCAAGTCAATTTGCCTACGATCATGGCATGGTAGATGCTGTAGTGGAAAGAGATAACCTCAGATCTGAATTGTCAGAAGTCCTGAAATTCTTTTGAATTGCTATGAGTGAAAAAAGAACGCTACAAGAGCTGGAGAAACAGATAGAGCAGCTCAAAAACCTCAATGCCAAGAATGGATTGGATCTCTCTGCGGAAATTGATAACTTGGCTGAAAAATTGGCTGAAAGACAGGAAAGTGCCAAGGAAGAACTGGATGAGTGGGATATCGTTAAGCTTGCACGGCACCCGGATAGACCAAGTTCCAAGGTTTATATCGATAGGCTAACTGACGATTTTTATTCTCTTCATGGAGATCGTCTACTGGGGGACGATAAAGCTTTAATTGGGGGAATGGCAAAGTTTAATGAGCAGTCTGTAATGGTGATTGCCCAAAGCAAGGGGGGGAACGCATCGAAGTCCAAAGAAACAAACTTCGGAATGCTCCGTTCAGAAGGTTATAGAAAAGCTCACCGATTAATGGATCTGGCGGAGAAGTTTGGTTTCCCTATTTTGACTTTAATCGATACACCGGGAGCTTACCCGGGCAAGGACGCTGAGGAAAAGAACATCGGGGGAATGATCGCCAGAAGTATATCAAAGATGGTGTCAGTTGACGTACCCACCATGTCTGTGGTTATTGGTGAAGGTGGTAGCGGTGGTGCGGTAGCGATCGGGGCAGCTGATAGAGTGTTAATGTTAGAAAATTCTATATACTCGGTTATTTCGCCTGAAGGTTGTGCAGCTATCTTGTGGAATGATGAAAATAGCGCCGATGAAGCCGCTCGCGCGTTAAGGTTAACTGCGGATCACGCAAAGGAGCTCGGGATTGTGGATGAGATCATCGGTGAAGGCCCAGAGGGTGCTCACAAAAATCTCGAGGTTACCGTGTCAAGTCTTGAGGAGTCTTTGAATCGAAATTTGAGTCAATTACTTGAGCTAGACCGGGAGACGCTTCTGGCCAAGCGGCACGAACGATACAGAAACATAGGTAGCTTTAAGCGAGTTACGAAGGAAGAGTAATTATTCCCACTAAGCCTAGCTCTATCCTCCAAAAGGACTCATATCGATAATCCCTGACCGGAGTTCCTAGTTATCAAATAAGTTTACAATCTCTTGGATTAATCTTCCTAGCTTATCGTTTGTGTTTGTAGTTACTTGAATTACTTCTTCGTGGGTTAATTGATCCTGCATCCCCGCAGCCTTGTTTGTTACACAGGATATTGCGAGCACCTCTACATTCGCATGGCGGGCGGCTATTACCTCTGGAACGGTCGACATTCCCACTAAATCTGCTCCTAGCGCTCTCAAAGCGCGAATTTCAGCAGGGGTCTCGTAACTTGGGCCTGTTGTCATGACGTAGACACCGGATTTTAGATTCATGTCCAGTTTTGTTGCGGCCGCCTCTGCTCTAGCCCCGAGGTCTTTACTATAAGCATTGGTAAGGTCTGGAAACCTCAGCCCAAATCTCTCGTCGTTTGGCCCACGGAGTGGGTTGTCTCCACAGAAGTTTATGTGATCGGTGATAAGCACCAGGTCTCCAGGAAGAAGATTCCGATTTATACCTCCCGCTGCGTTAGTAATAATTAACTTCTCTACGCCCAACAGTGTCTGGACCCTAACTGGGAATAACACGTTCTCCCAGTCCTGCCCTTCGTACCAATGAATTCGGCCTTGTTGGACTAAAACTGGCTCTCCATAAATCTCCCCGATGAGTAGTTTGCCAGAGTGTCCTTTTACAGTTGGTTGTGGAAAACCGGGGATATCTCGCCAATTCAGTTCGGTTACTTCTTGGAGGAAATTAAGGCTTTCGGATAGACCTGATCCCAGGATCATCCCGATGTTTGGCAAAGTATCTATGCGTTCATGTATCCAGTTGACGGATCTAGTTAATTTGTCTCTTTCGTTCAACGTTCTAAATCCTCCATTATAGTAATTCTGTTTTCTAATCTCTGAAGTCCAGCCTTTATTGTGTTGGATCTAGTTTCCGCTACTCCTTTTACGTCTTCTAATTCTTGCCTTTTTGCTTTTAGGATCTCCTCTAGCCTTCCGAATTTGTCTACGATTCTCTCGATAACCACGTGCGGTAATCGAGGTATCTTATGGAGAATCCTGTATCCTCGTGATGAAAGAAATTCGTCAAGATCTTCTTCATCGTACCCAAGAAGTTCCATCACGCGTTTGGTTGATGGCGGTGTGTCCGAACAGAGTTCTATTATCTCGTTCTCTAGAGGTTCCACGTCTTTTGGACTATCTTTCTTGAAATCCTTTATGATAAATCTGAGATCTGCTTCGATGCCGGACATCATGTTTTCGAGTTGTCTACTTGGCAACGTCTTTTCCTCACCGAGCTCGAGAAACATTCGATTTATTTCACTTTTTAGCGTCATCATTTGCCCTATGGTGGTAATTGGGTTAACTACGTGAAATGGCAGAACGTTTCCGTCCAATTCGAGCGCTGTTAATTCTTGTAGATCGTCGTCGTAGTTCCCCCGATACTGTTCCATAATTAAAAGAGCCTGGTTTACTTTTGAGATTATCGTGGAAATATCTCTAAGGATGTAACGTTCGTTGTTGATGTAAATGGTTACTCTGTTCCTTCTTTCCGATATTGCGATTACCGGTATTTTGAATTGCTTTGCTGTTTGTTCGGCTGCTTTGTGTCTTGTGCCAGTTTCCAAACTTTCAATAGTAGGATCTGGTGCTAAGTGGGCATTAGCGTAGCTAATTGTTGATAGATTATCTTCAAGTATGATGGCACCATCCATTTTTGACAGTTCACTCAATCGTTGAGCGGTTACCTCGGCCTCCAGTCTAAAGCCTGAAGTGATAATTTCCCGTATTTTGTCCAACTGCGATAGGACTATTAATCCTCCGTGGCTCTGCTCGACAATTCTGTCTAAGGCATCCCGGAGAATGGCCCCTGGCGCAATTTGTTCTAACAGTTCTTCTAATGAATCAAGACTCATTGTCCACCCTCCAAGTTGAGGCGAGAAAAAGTCTCGGATAAGTTATTTACCTTGTTAAGATTAAGTGTAATTTTATTCTGATTGATACTTTGGTTACTGGCGGGAACGAACATTTTTTGGTAACCGAGTTTTTCTGCTTCCGAAATTCGGGATTGCAAGTTTTGGATCGCCCTGACTTCTCCGCTTAGCCCGATCTCGCCCAGTATTACTGTTCTTTTTGGCAATTTAGTGTTATAGAAACTGGAAACTATGGCAGTAGCAATTGCTAGATCGGCAGCAGTCTCGCTGATCTTAAACCCCCCAACGACATTTAAGAAGATATCAAATCCTTCCAGGTTTATATTTGTTTGTTTGTTCAACACTGCAAGGAGCAGCGAAGCCCTGTTGTAGTCCAAGCCCGTTGTTTTTCGCTGAGCACTACCACCGTAATTAGCATGTGTTACGAGAGCTTGGATTTCTACCATTATTGGTCGGTTACCTTCCATACTGCAGACAGTAACTGCTCCGGGTTGATTTGAGTCTTTCAGGTTTGTAGCAAAAAACCTGGATGGATTTGGTATTCCAAACAATCCATCTTTCTTCATCTGAAACAACCCCAGCAGTTGGGTGGAGCCAAATCTGTTCTTTTCGGGTCGAAGCATGCGTAGGTTGCTTTCTTGTTTGCCTTCGAAGTATATGGTGGCATCTACTAGGTGTTCGATAGTCTTTGGCCCAGAAAAATCACCAGCCTTGGTTACGTGGCCAATCAATAAAGTCGTAATCTCTTTTTGCTTTGCTACTCGGGTAAAACTTTGCCCCAGTTTCCTTACTTGTTTTGTACTGCCTAAGGTTGAAGAATTGTTAACGCTATGTATTGATTGAATGGAATCTACGATAGCACAAAGAGGGTCTAATTGAGCCAAATTACTTATTGCCTTTTCGAGATTTCCACCACTATAAATTATAAGGTTTTCCGATGATAGATTTAACCTGTTCGCCCTTCTTTTTAACTGTCTGGCCGATTCCTCTCCGGAAATATAGAGTACTTTACCCTGTGTCGCCAAGCTTGCCGCTAATTGAAGCATTAGTGTCGATTTACCTATTCCGGGCTCGCCTCCAAGCAGTACGACCGATCCACGAACTAAACCCCCACCCAGGGCACGATCAAACTCGCCGATATGTGTAGTTAATCGGTTATGGGAATGTGGGGTTATATCCGAGAGAGGGGTTAGTTTATCCGCGCCAGAGGGCGATTCTTCGACTAATTTATCTTTTTCGGACGGAAAAGATTCTTTGAACGTGTCCCATTGACCACATTTTGGACAGCGCCCAAGCCATTCGACAGAGGTGAAACCACAGTTGGTGCATTTATAGGCCATTCACTATCAATCTCCAACGCCAACTGTACTTCTGGTGTTGATCCCCTCCACTGAGATATTTTCGTCGATAGTATCCACTTTGATGATATTATTGTCGGCAAAGTCATCCTGGAGTAAACGGTCTGAGATTTTATTTTCGATTAGGTTTTCTATGGCTCGCCTCATGGGTCTGGCGCCATATTTTGGATCGTATCCCTCGTCTACCAAAAGCTCTTTAGCGTCAGCGGTGAGTTCTAAGCCGAGTGCGTGTTTTTCGAGTAATCTAGATCGCAATTGATCTAACATCAAGTCGGCAATATTGAATAGCTCTTTTTCTGTCAGTTGATGGAATACCACTAGATCATCAAGTCTATTGATGAATTCTGGTCTAAATTCGTCTTTTACCTTGTCCATCACCATTTTCTTCATTTCTTTGTAAGATTCCTTGGAATCTATTTCTTTTGAGCCAAATCCCAGTTGTGCTTTGTCGGTTATTAGTTTTCCACCAAGGTTTGAAGTCATTATCATGACTGTGTTTCTAAAGTTAATCTTACGTCCTTGAGAATCGGTTAAGATGCCATCCTCCATTACCTGGAGCAAGATGTTAAAGACGTCGTTGTGAGCTTTCTCTATTTCGTCAAAGAGAATGACAGAATGAGGTCGATGTCTAACTGCTTCTGTTAACTTTCCGGCTTCTTCGTAACCAACATAGCCTGGCGGTGCACCTGTTAATCGCGACACATTGAACTTTTCCATGTACTCCGACATGTCCACCCGAATGAGTGCTTCTTCGTCGCCGAACAAGAATTCGGCCAGGGTCTTGCTTAATTCGGTTTTACCGACACCCGTTGGTCCAAGGAACATAAACGAGCCGATAGGTCTATTGGGGTCTTTAATCCCGGCATAAGCTCTCCTTAATGATTGAGATATGGCGTTGACTGCCTCATTTTGGCCTATCAACCGTTTATGAATTTCTTTTTCCATGTCCACCATTCGTTTCCTTTCTTCTTTCTGCAAGCGACCGACAGGCACCCCTGTCCAGGAGGAAACCATTTCTGCTATGTCTTTCCCCTCAACCAAGCTGTCGCCATTGTGAGATTCAGTTTGGTCGTTCTTCATCTCATCTAATTCCTCTGCTAGTTTTTCTCGTTGATCTCGTAGGTCTGCAGCGAGTTCGTAGTCTCCTTCTTCGATAGCTTTTTCCTCTTTGGTTTGGATAGAAATTCTTTTTCTGGATATGTTCCGTAATTTGGGAGGCAGGTTGAAATTGTCTAACCGTACCTTGGCTGAGGTTTCGTCAATAAGATCAATCGCCTTGTCAGGCAAAAACTGTCCGGTGACATATCTATCGCTTAATCTAGTTGCTTGTTCGATTGCTTCGTCAGTTATCTTGACGTTATGATGGTTTTCATACCGACTTCTAAGGCCCTTTAGAATTTTTATTGTGTGATTGATGGTAGGCTCTTCGACCATTATTGTCTTAAATCTTCTTTTCAGCGCCGGGTCTTTCTCCACAGATTTTCGGTAATCGTCTAATGTAGCGGTACCTATACTCTGAATTGCGCCAGATGCCAGCGGTGGCTTTAGTATTGATGAAGCGTCAATTGCTCCTTCTGCTCCACCGGCTCCCACGACCGTACTTAGTTCATCGATGAACAATATTACGTTTTTTCGCGATGTTACCTCATTTATTAGTGCTTTTAATCTTTGTTCAAATTCTCCTCGATATTTTGTACCGGCCACCATCGCCGCCATATCAACTTCAAATATCTTTTTATTTGTCAGTATGCTCGGAACTTCTTTATCGGCTATGCTTTGAGATAATCCTTCTACGATTGCTGTTTTGCCCACGCCGGCCTCGCCAATCAGTACGGGATTGTTTTTCTTACGTCGGGTTAGGGTTTGAATTACGCGGTTTATTTCCTCTTCTCGCCCTATTACGGGGTCCAGCTCGTCGTTTTGCGCTTCGCGAATCAAGTTTCGGCCAAACTCTTCCAGTACTCCATTCTCCGTTTTCCCGGATTCAGTCGATTGAAGTTTTAACTCCATACCCTGTTTGCCTTCGCCTTTATGTACCATGGAAAAGTATGCTCGTGTCTTTCTAGTTGTGATTCCAAATTGATTGATAACCGAGGAGGCGATTCCATTTCCTTCTTCTAAGATGCTTATAAGGAGATGAGCAGGTTCTATTTTGTTTTCTCCCTTGTCAGTCCTAGCTTCATCATAGCCCATCTTCATTATTTTTTTGAGCTTGGAGGTAGGTTCTAATTCGCCTTGGAGTGGTAAGGATAGTTCTTCTTCTTCGTTCCTTTTTACGACGCGCAATACGTGATGATAGGAAAGGCCGTTATCCTTTAGAAACTTGTAGACTCTGGTATTCTTGGCTTTTAGCAAAGCTAATAATAAGTGCTCTACCGAGACAGCCCCGTCGTTGAGTTTTTCCGCTTCGTCATAGGCTGTAGCCATTATTTCCATCGATTTTTTTGAGAACTTTTTATACATATTGCTCATCTAGCTCACCTCCCAGGTTGTGCCTTATGCTCAAATTATATCTAATATCGTTATTTAATTTCAAAATATTTTTACCTCTTTGGTATTGATTTAACATCTACGCAGACCGTGCAATGTTATTCTAATTCCTCTTCCAGTTCCTCTTCTTCGGCTTCTAATTCCTCTTCCAGTTCCTCTTCTTCGGCTTCTAATTCCTCTTCCAGTTCCTCTTCTTCGGCTTCTAATTCCTCTTCTTCTACCAGTAGTTCTTCGCCGATTGTGGGTTCGGTCAGGTCGATTTTGATTTCCTTTCGAGGCGATAGTATGGATAATACCGCCCTATCCTGCGGTGTTTGGGGCTTGAGTCCTTCCATTTCCAGGTCGGATACGTGGATGGAATCCCCAATTTGTAGCTCTTCCACATCTAACTTAATTATCTCGGGGATATCTTTAGCTTTTCCGCTGACCATAATAGTCTCCATTAATTGGTCCAATATTCCTCCTGAGTTGACTCCCTCGGGTGTCCCCACGGTAATGATAGGTATTTCCATTTCTACAACGTGATCATCCTCCACCTCATAGAAATCTAAGTGGACAGGTTCATCCGTCAAGTAGTTATATTGAATATCTTTTAGAAATACCTTGTTAGCTGTGTCGTCTAGTTTTAGGTTCAGTCTTGTACTCCTGGTTATTTCTTTCATCAACTCAGTTAGTTCTTTCTTAACTATAGTAAGACTTACCGTTTCTCGATCGGGTCCGTACAATACAGCGGGTAGTTTTCCGTCGTGTCTCAGAGAATTAGGGTTAACTTCCGCTTTTCGTTTTTTTGCCTGTAAAGTCAGCATTATATCACCTTGTACTTTTATTCGTAATTATCATTGTTGCTAAAACTTGCCGAGGAAGCCCCGTCCCTTGGGGCGGGGTTCTTGACTTTTGGATCAAGAATGAGGAAACAAAGTCGAGACAGATTTCTCCTTGTAAATCCGCTTAATTGTATTCGCAAATAAATTGCCTACAGATATGTAATTCACAAAATCGCTTTTTCTTGCCTCTTTATTGTAAATAGTGTTGGTCACTGTGACAACATTGATTGAGGATGACTGGATCCTTTCCAGAGCCTTGCCGGAGAAAACGCCATGAGTACAGATTGCTTCAATGTTTTTACATCCTCTTTCTTTTAGAGTATCTGCCACTTCTGTAAGAGTACCCGCCGTACTAATGATGTCATCCACTATCAAACATTTCTTGCAATCTACATCTCCTATCAAGTTTAGAACTTCGACATTCCCTTGCTCAGCATCTCTTTTCTTTTCCACAATGGCAAGTGGCATATTGAGTCTCGACGATACTTTTCTTGCTCTTTTCGCTCCCCCCACGTCAGGGCTTACCACTACGCCCTCGGACTGTGATATTCTACTGTCGGCATAGTTTGCGAGGAACGGGTCCCCCCGGAGGTTGTCTACAGGAATGTCAAAGAAGCCCTGGATTTGCCCAGCATGAAGGTCGGCTGTTAGCACTCTGTCGGCACCGGCGGTAGCAATCATGTTCGCAACCAATTTGGCACTAATTGGAACCCGGCCGGTTTGTTTCCTATCCTGTCGCGCATACCCATAATATGGGATGACTGCAGCTATATGTTTTGCAGAGGCACGTTTTAAAGCATCAATGATAAGAAGCAGTTCCATGAAATTGTCGTTTACTGGCGGTGAAACGGATTGAACGATAAAAACGTAAGCGCCTCTGACTGTTTCTTTCACGTGTACGTTGATTTCTCCGTCAGGAAACTTTCTGACCTTAGCGTCGGTCAATTTTTTCCCTAAATTAGCAACAATCTCCTTTGCCAGTTCTGGATTTGAATTACCAGTAATTACTTTTAAGTCCTTCAAGATAATCCCCTCTTCTAATGCTTGGCCGATATTTAAGAGGTCTTTACCAAAATTAGCCGAGGAATCCCCGCAACTTGCTACGGGGAGGAATCGGCTGGTTTACCTCCAGCAGTCAATTCGGAACTAATGTTGTATCTGTTTCTAGCTCAAACGAGCAGGACGAATTGACTGCTGGGTCTTCTTTTGTAAAAGATCAATGTACTTAGCCAAACAGGTATTGTACAAGCCCCGTCCCTTGGGGCGGGGTAATTGACATTATGTGGTAGATTCAGGTCCTATATGTTGGAAAGGTCCAACTACAGATCCAGATCTTACAGTTGAACTTTCTATGATCGAATGTTTGACCTCCACATCGTTATGTATTTTAGAGTCATTGATTTCTACATGTGGTCCGATGGTCGATCTTTCCCCTATTACTGTTTCCCCTGTCAACATCGTAAAAGGGTTGACTAGAGAATCTTGAGCTATTTCGACCTTGGTACCAATGAAAGTGGAACCAGGGTCGACAATGGTAACCCCGTGACTCATGAGCTGGTTGAACTTGCGTTTCTTCATTATATTGATTGCGTTAGTTAAATCCATTCTGTTGTTGACACCCATGAACTCCTCGGAGTTAGTGCTTTTTGGGGCCCATACTTCGATCCCTTCGTCGTTGTAGATTTCAACCAGGTCCGTCAGATAATATTCGCCCTGAGCGTTATCCTTTTCCAGTTGGTCCAATTTGTTCCAAAGTAACGGATCGTTTTTGAATGAATAAATTCCGGTGTTTATTTCGTTGATGGAACTTTCCTCTGTACTTACATCCTGCTCTTCTACTATTCTGAGCACTCGTCCCGTAGTGTCTCTTACAATTCGTCCGTATCCGGTTGGATCAGATTTTTCAGTCGTTAATAAAGTAAAATCCCGGCCAGACTTGTTGGACTGTTCCAGGAATTTGGACAGTGAGGATGCAGTAACTAGAGGTAGATCACCAGGCATTACTAGAAATTTGTTACTTCGAATTTTCGTTTGTGCCTGAGTGAGAGCATGAGCAGTTCCCAGCTGCTTTTGTTGATAGGCAAATTTTACATCCCTATCACACAGTGCCTTTTGCACCATTTCATGTTTATAACCTGTGACTATTATGATATTGGTTAATTCTAATGGATGTAAAGCTTCAAGTAAATGCTCAATCATAGTCACTTTCCCGAGCTTGTGTAGAACTTTGGGGTAACATGAGTTCATTCGAGTGCCCTTACCTGCGGCTAAAATTACACAGTCCATGTAGATTTCACCGAGTAAATATACTTAATGAGTTTATTTGTTGCAATGACGACTGTAATCAATTATTGCTTCCCTGTTTTCAGCTATGGAGGTCAAAGGTTTGATCACGTGGTGTTAATCTTCTCGAGAATATCTGGACATAAGTTGAATTAACAGGGGAGAATTCGATAGTATCATATTATCTTGGCAAGAGGAGGTATTATGGCTAAACCGACAGATCTGAAATATACAGAAGATCACGATTGGGTAGAAAAGACGGGTCACGTGGCAAGGCTTGGAATAACTGATTTTGCTCAGAATGAGCTAGGGGACATAGTTTTTGTTGAGTTGCCCGAGACGGGTGAGGAGTTCGCAAAGGGTGATGAATTGGTTGTGGTAGAATCAGTTAAATCGGTTTCAAATGTGAAAGCTCCTATTTCCGGTGTGGTAACGTCGGTAAACGAAGATTTAGAGAGTGCACCAGAATTGATCAATGAGTCTCCTTGGGAAGATGGTTGGCTAGTGGAATTGGACATTGAAGACGAAGAGGAATTCGCTGGCCTTCTGTCAGAGGAAGAATACGAAAAACTTACTTCTGAATAGCTATCTTATGTGAAGAACATATAGGGCGGAAAACACTTAGGTTTTCCGCCCTATATTATGTTAATTTTTTCTCTTGAGCCTGTTTTATTTCTCTAAAAAAGAAGCGAGAGCGTTAGCATCAGCAGTGATGCCCCAATTCCACCTAGTAATAGGCCCGATCCCTGCGTTTGACCACAGTTTGATGGTGAAGTCGAGGTTTGACACTGATTCTTTGATTGACATTGGTTGTCAGTATTATTGCCTACATTTCCTGGGTTGTTTGTAGTCGATGGCTTGTTGACAGTTGGGGATAGTTTGCCGGTGTCCTGAGTTTCTGATTGCTCCTCCATTGAAGCAACTTGAGTTTGTGTACTTGTTTGTGGTGAGAAGGAAGCACTTCTAGTTCCATAATGTACCTTGAAAGGTGAATTCACAGGAAAATCTTTTCCTAGTGTAACCACACCCATGCTCCCCCAGAAAGTTTCTTCGCCTATTGGAACTTCTTTCGGCATTTCACCTTCCAAGAAACCCTCGGTTATCCCTGTAACGTTCTGTATTGATAATTTTTCGTCCCCTCTAACGGTCCTGAGCGCATACGGGTGAAACTTTGTTGATTTACTTTTAGAAAGAACGGTTATCCCTAGAGGATTTTGACCCTTATATTTTCTGAAAGCCGCTTTAACGGGATCGCCGAGGTCGCTGTTCAATGCCCGTTCAGATCCATAAACAACTATAAGGATCAACCTTTCGCCTCGGTATTTCGTTTCAATTACCCGGAAAAGGTCTGAATCCAATCCGACTTTTAATTGTATCACTCGTGTAAGCTTGTCGGTAACTTCACTCCCGACTGTGGCGATGCTAAATGATAATATAAACAAACAAAGCAAAACTGCAACGGAATAAGACCTAAACTTCAACAAGCTAATCACCCACTTACAACAACGTTTTCAAGTTAACTGAGCCTAGCCAAAATGTCTCCTTCGTAATCTGAAAAGTAGTGCTGGAAAAGAAAGTTCTTGCGGTGATTAACAACAAGGATTACAGCACAGAAGCGAGATAACTGCAGCTCCCCAAAAAGCCCAGAAAAATCCTAGAACTGCCGCTGTTACAGATATAGTAATCATACTGCACCTCCTTTAGCTAAAAATAATGTTGTAAACTATAACCTAAAATGATTATAACAGGTAAGGACGAAAAGTCAATAAAATAAAGTGCGTTTTGACCGATGATATTTAAGATAAGTATTAGTCACTATCCCCTAGTCATCAGCTCCACAACAGTATTTATATTTTTTACCGCTACCGCATGGACAGGGGTCGTTCCTTCCCGGTTCTTCATCTACAATTCTTTGCTGTGGATTGTCCTTTGTGCCTTTTCCGCTTTTGGATTGATTATTGGAGTCTTTGTTTGTTTCAAGTCCCTGAGGATTGTCTCCTCTCATCAGCCTTAAGCTTGAAGTAGGTACTTCGGACTCCACAGGTTTTGTGGTTTTTGAGACTTCGATACGGGTTTTGACTAGGAAATCGACAAGATCCTTCCTAATTGCATTTTCGAGGTTCTGAAATAGGCGATAGGATTCACGTTTGAATTCAACCAGTGGGTCTTTACCACCGTAGGAAGACCAACCGATACCTGCCTTGAGATCGTCTATTAAGTATAGGTGCTCTCTCCATTTCCGGTCGATAATATTTGCTATAATTGATTTAATGATTTCAGGAGTAATCGGTTCCTTGTCTTTAAACCCCTCCAATTGCTTTTCCCAGCTGGAAACTATCAGATCGGCGACAAAGCTATCGTAATCATGGTTGTCTTGGGTAAAACTTGGCTTATCAAAGTTATCAAATGCTTCCAATTCGTTGATGAGTCCCTCTATGTCCTCCTCGTCTCCCTTCCTATTTACACCGTGCTTTTCTACTAGTTCCGTAGCATAATCTGTTAATAACGGTTGGATGTAGCCGTCGATTTCCGACCATGTACTCTCTTTCTCTGTTAGTACGAAATGGTCCCGTAGTTCATATATTGCCTTTCTCTGTTGGGCGAGGACTTGGTCGTATTTTAACACATTCTTTCTTCGTTCATAGTTCAAGCCCTCGACTTTTTTCTGAGCTCGCCGAATTGCTTTCGTGAGCAGTGGATGCTCAATTGCTTGTCCGTCTTCAAGTCCAACCTTATCCATTATTGAATCAATCCGGTCACCGCCGAATATTCGTAATAGATCATCTTCCAGGGAAAGGTAAAATTGTGAGGAACCTGGATCTCCCTGTCGTCCGGATCTACCCCGAAGCTGGTTGTCAATTCTTCTGCTCTCATGACGTTGCGTTCCCAAAACGTGTAATCCACCTACCTCTTTAACACCTTCTCCTAACTTGATATCGGTGCCTCTGCCCGCCATGTTGGTTGCGATAGTGACTGCGCCCGGTTGTCCAGCATCTTTGATTATTTCAGCCTCCCGCTCGTGGTTTTTGGCGTTAAGTACCTCATGAGAGAGGCCAAGTTTTTTTAGCAGTTTGCTAAGCTTCTCGGATTTTTCTATGGCATTTGTTCCAACCAGGACAGGACGCTTTTTCTCGTTGAGTCTTTCTACTTCGTCAGTAATAGCGTTGTATTTCGCCTTTTTGGTCTTAAAGATAACGTCAGGTTTGCTATCTCTGTCCAATGGTTTGTTGGTGGGTATAACTACCACTTCGAGATTGTAAATCTCTTCGAACTCGTCCTCTTCAGTCTTTGCAGTACCAGTCATACCGCTTAGACCATCGTAAAGCAGGAAGAAATTCTGTAGAGTTATTTGAGCCAAGGTCTGATTTTCACGCTGAATCATCATCCCCTCCTTGGCCTCAATAGCCTGGTGTAATCCATCTGATAGACGTCGATCGGGCATGAGCCTGCCAGTAAATTCGTCTACAAGTATGACTCGTCCGTCCTTGACGATGTAATCTTCATCCTTTTTAAAGAACTCTTGTGCTTTTAATGCCGCCTTAAGGTGATGTAGGATAGTGATATTGTCGGGCGAGTACAGGTCGTCAAGATTGAGAGAACTTTCAGCGCGATTTGCGCCTTTGTCCAGCAAGGAAACGGATTGATTTTTTTCGTCGATTTCGTAGTCGCTGTCCTTGTTAAAGCGTCTTACCAAATTTGCAAATTTCTTATACAGTTTTGTGGATTCATCGGCTGAACCGGAAATAATTAGTGGCGTTCGGGCTTCATCGATGAGAATGCTATCTATTTCATCTACTATGGCGTAGTCTCTTTTGGCACCAACGCGTTGGTCTTCGGAAATCACCATGTTGTCCCTGAGGTAATCGAACCCGAATTGGGATGCTGTTCCGTATATCACGTCGGATTGATATGCTTCTTTTCGAGCTGGAATGTCCATATCTTCCTGGATGACAGAAACGTCCAGTCCCAGACTTTCGTAAATTGGCCCCATCCATTCTCTGTCACGCCGAGCAAGGTAGTCGTTGACGGTTGCTATATGTACTTGTCCGACCAATCCATTGAGGTAAGCGGGAAGAGTTGCCACTAATGTTTTACCTTCTCCGGTAGCCATTTCTGCAATATTGCGACGATGTAGGGTAACTGCGCCTATTATTTGGACGTCATACGGCCGCATTTCCGTTTTTCTCTCCGCTACTTCTCTTACAACGGCGAAGGCTTCGGGGATTAAATCCTCTAGAGATTCACCTTTTTCCAATCTATTCTTGAATTCGGCGGTTTTGTTCCTTAATTCTTGGTTTGAGAGCTCCGCCGTCTCCTTCGCGAAAGCATTAACTTGGTTCACATAAGTTTGAAGCTTGGAAAGTTTTTGCTCATTTGTCTGACCAAACATCCAATCGACTGCGCGCTTTACTGAATCAAGCATGGTTATACCTTCTTTGGAATAGTGTTACCTAAATTGAGCAGCTTTCTCTCTTTTGATCAATCTTTACCAAAGAATACACATACAAATTACTCGTTCTTAACCAACTGTGTTCTCTCACCCAGTGGACCTAACTAAACCAGCCAACACAAGTTTCTTTTCCAAGAGCCTTACCAGCACCCAGTTTACTATTCACTGAGTACGTCAGTTGTACCTACAGATTAAAGTTAATCTGTAGGTTTGGTCAACACCCATTTAAATACAGTAAACTAGGTGCTGCATTAACTCCCTAATCTCAATTGAACCTACGGCTAACCCAAATTTTTCAATCAACGTGTAAGAATCGCTTAACCAAGGTGTTGACTTTTTGATGCTGGGTGGGAACTTGATTAATAATACAAACTGCTTACCAGACCAAATAATTATCTAACAGAGATGGTGGAAAAATCAAGAAAAAAGCCGCAAGTTTAGGTAATACTTACGGCTTTTTGATTTCTAACTTGAGTGGTACTTTTTGATCAACGTTATCCTAAAGGTAGGATTGTTCGTCCGAAAAGGGAGTTTATCAGAACGCCTGCAGACGCATACCAGGCGATTAGCGCACATACTAATCCTTCGTAACCGGCGATCGTATGTACTGTGGGATTGAATTCACCCCAGGCAAGTAGGAAGAACAGAATGGTCAAAGTGATAAATACCCAGGTTACTGCTCGTGGTTCGCGCAGGGCTGCGATTGTGGAATAGCCCGTATATATCCCCCACGCGATTAGAGCGATAGCTACTCCTTCTTTTGGTACCTCGGGGATTAAGTTTGCCCAGGTAAAGAAGTAAAAAGCCGCTAGGCCCATCCAGAATGCACCAAATGAAGAGAACGCAGTAGCACCGAATATGTTGTTTCTTCGGAATTCCCACATGCCCGCCATAAATTGGGCTATGCCCCCGTACGCCAGTGCCATTGGCATTACGATAGCCAGTGTGTCCCCTGCTACCAGACCCGAGTTAACTAGATTCAATATAAACGTAGATAGTGCGAACCCGCCGAGTCCCAGCGCCGCAGGATTTGCTACATCGTCATTTATTTCCAACGCTATACCTCCGTAAAAGATAAATTTTGTGGTTAAGAGATTTTTTCCTGTAAGTCTTCGACTGTTTCAGGATTTCTCAATGTAGTTAAGTCGCCCGGACTTTCTCCTTTCACCAGGCTCTTCAAAATTCTCCTCATTATCTTACCTGATCTGGTTTTGGGGACCTCGTCAGCTATAATGATGTCAGCGGGACGTGCCGTGGGTCCAATTGTGTCATCAACTAGTTTTACCAGCTCTTTCTTTAGAACTTCTCCGTCGATATCTGCTCCCTTTTCTAGCATAACAAACGCTATTGGTACTTCACCCTTTATCTCGTCGGGGCGGGATACAACGGCTGACTCGGCTACTAGGTGGTGTTTTCCGACTGCGTTTTCTACTTCGCCTGTAGCTAATCTGTGACCAGCCACGTTCATTACGTCGTCAAGTCGTCCCGTTATTCTGATATTGCCATCGGCGTCTCTGCGAGCACCGTCACTTGTGAAGTAATATTTGGGGCCGTACTCGCTCCAGTATTCCTCCTTAAATTTTTCCGGACGTTTGTAAATTCCTCTTACTAAGCTTGGAGGAAAGGGGGATTTTAACGTTAGATAACCACCTTCGTCGACGCCGACTGGATTTCCTTCTGTATCCAGCAGATCGGCATTAATGCCCGGGAAGGGCTTGCCTGCGTAAGTAGGGATAAATGGTCCAATTCCTGGCAAAGCGTTAATCGCGTTGGCGCCAGTTTCTGTCTGCCACCAGGTGTCGACTATGGCACATCGGCCGCCGCCTATATTATTGAAATACCACATCCATGCGCTTTTGTTGATTGGCTCGCCAACCGTTCCAAGAACTCTTAAACTGGAGAGGTCGTGTTTATTCGGCCACTCTGTTCCTTGTTTGATGAACATTCTTATTGCGGTAGGTGCGGTGTAAAATATTGTTACTCCTTCGTCTTCAATGATTTCCCATAATCTATCGTATTCTGGGTAATCAGGTGCTCCCTCGTAAACTACGGTAGTCGCTCCGTTCATTAACGGTCCGTAGTTTATATAAGTGTGTCCCGTAATCCAGCCAATGTCCGCAGTACACCAGAAAATATCGTCTTCATGCAGGTCGAAGTTCCACTTATTGGTTATGTAAGACTGTACCGCGTAACCACCTACATGGTGCATAACGCCTTTTGGTTTACCCGTAGTTCCACTGGTGTATAAGATAAATGCAAGGTCAGTGCTGTCCATGACAACAGGTTCATGCTCCGTGGAAGCGTCTTCCATTAATTCGTGATACCAGTGGTCTCTACCGTCGTTCATTTCAACCTCTGAACCGGTTCTCTTGACCGTCACCACGTTCTCTACGGGAGACCCTCGGAGACCCTTGTTGGCATTCTTCTTTAAGTTTAACGGCTTACCCCGGCGGTAATAACCGTCTGCGGTAACCAGAACTTTTGCATCGGCGTCTTCTAACCTGTCTCTGAGTGAATCGGGACTAAATGCAGAGAAAACTACGCTGTGGGCTGCACCCACACGGGCAGTCGCAAGCATTGCTACTAATGCCTCGGGGATCATGGGCATGTATATACCAACCCGATCTCCCTTTTCAACCCCTAGATCCTTCAGAACGTTGGCAAACTTACATACCTCGTCCAGGAGTTCGGAATAGGTAATACGGACTGTGTCTTCGTCGAGTGGCTCTGGCTCCCAGATTATGGCAGTTTCATCGCCCTTGCCGTTTTCTACGTGTCTATCTACCGCGTTATAGGTGAGGTTTAACTTTCCTCCAACGAACCAGTCGTACTCGTAAGGTTCTTCAGTGTAAACCTCGTCCCATTTTTCGTACCAATCGAGACCTTCTTTTGCTTGTTCTGCCCAGAACTCTTTCGGGTTCTCAAGGGCTTCATCGTAAATTGAATCGTCTGATACCCAGGTATGATCCTTCATTTCTTGGGTAGGCCAAAAAACATCTTCCTGTTCGGGGTCAGGCTTAACCCACTTTTTCGGTTCTGTCAATGTTTACCCTCCTATGATTATTGAGTAAAAATTCTATTGGTTAAAAGTAAATTGGTGAACTAATGTCAAAATCTTAACAAAGCCGTATATCGGCTGCAACTCGGCAGAATCTTCCAGCATGTCTAAGTTCTGGAGCTTATTGCCATTTGGGGCTATCGTAATCTTAAAACCATTTCTACGGTGTCCGAATCGCGTTCTACCTCCTTAAAGCCCATCTTTTTTGAAAGTTGTATCATTGGCTTGTTGTTTTTGAGGATTGTAGCGTAAATGCTTTCTAACTTTTTTTCTTCTGCAACACCGATAATTGAATCAGTCAGCTTCTCACCTAGGCCAAGTCTCTGCCAGGGATCACCTACCACGATAGCGTATTCGCCTGTGTCCTTCTCGGGTCCTATGATAAGTCGACCCACGCCGATCATCTTTTCCTCTCCATTCTCCTCGAGTAGACCTATGATCGCCATTTCACGGCGGTAGTCGATATTTGTGTACCGAGTCATCTCCCTGTGAGTGGTTTCCGTTCTCGGGCCGAAGAACCGCTGACGCCAAGTCTTGTCTGAAAATGAGTCGAACAATTCGAATTCTAACGGCTCGTCCTCAGGTTGGATAGGTCGCAGGGTCACCTCACGCCCATCACTTAATCTCCATTCCTCGACGTACTGACGTGGATAAGGGGCAATGGCAAGGTGTTCGTGAGGATCTTCGATATCTGTTTCTTTGCACTTCTCATCCAGAATAATTCTGGCATCTAACGCCTGAAACGATCCGTCGACCACTGCCAGCGGGTTGATATCGATTTCCTTAATTTTCGGAAAGTCCATTACCAACTGGGAAAACCGCACGAGAAGTTTTTCTAGTTCTCTTATGTCTGCTCCCTGTTCGCCGCGGTAGCCCTTTAACATCTGGTAGATTTTAGTATCCTCCATCAGTCTGTGGGCGAGTACCTGATTAAGCGGTGGAAATCCTGCCGCAGTATCTCGGTACAGCTCGACCCCCGTACCGCCTCTTCCAAATAATATGGTTGCCCCGAAGAGTGGATCTTTCTTGGATCCAAGTATAAGTTCAGTCCCCACGCCGGTAACCATCTTTTGGACGGTTACCCCGATAACTTCGGCGGATGGTTTTTTGTTGCTCGCCTTACTGATGATTCTCTTGTATGCTTCTTCTACTTGTTCTTTGTTCTGGAGATTTAATTCGACTCCCCCTACATCCGATTTGTGTGTGATATCGTGTGAATATATCTTAAGAACTACAGGATAACCCATTTCATAAGCAAGGTTCGATGCTTCTTTAGCAGATTCTGCCACTTTCGTCATAGATATCGGTATGTCGTAAGTATCGAGAAATTTCTTTGCCTCAACTTCGGACAAAACCGTTCTGTTCGATTGTAGAATCTTTCTTACCATTGCCTTTAAGTGGTGCCGAGGTGGCTGGCTATCCACCGGCAGTTCTTCGGGGGTTTCGTAGAGTAATTCCAAGTTTCTTGCGTACTGATTCATATACATGTATGAGCTGATCGCCTGTTCCGGGGTTGGCCTTGTAGGTACGGCATTTTCCCTGAGTAACTTGCGGCCTCCCTCGACCTCCGACCCCCCCATAAATGAAGTTACTATTGGCTTAGTTGTGTCGTTGGCAATTTTTGCAATGGCTTCGGCAGCCTGATCGGCCGTGGCCTCTCCCTGAGGTGCGTAGATTACAATTACACCGTCGACGTTGGAGTCATTTAAGCAGGTTTTAACTGATTCTCTGTACCTCTTTGATCCTGCATCACCTAACACGTCTACAGGGTTCTGGGTGCTGGCGTGGGGTGGTAGTATTTCATTCAGATGATCAAGCGTATCTGGTGATAGCTCGGCGAGCTCCCCACCCCAGTCTAAGATGGCGTCAGTTGCCATGATCCCTGGTCCACCGGCGTTGGTTATGACTGCTAGCTTCGGGCCGTCAGGGAGCTCCTGTTTGCTCAACGTCTCCGAACTACTGAACAAATCATCCACATTGGAGACCCGCGTTACGCCAACGCGCTTGAATGCCGCGGTGTAAATCTGGTCCTCTCCAGCCAAAGAACCCGTGTGCGAAGCAACTGCCTCTGCACTCCTTGAATACTTTCCCGCTTTGATCACAAGAATTGGCTTTGTTCGAGCGAAGCCTCTGGCCGCGCTCAGAAAGTTCTCGGCGTCCTTGATCGCTTCCATATACATGATAATGCTGCTGGTCTTAGAGTCTTGACCGAAGTAATCGATGAGATCCCCAAAGTCGATATCCATCATATTCCCCACGGACACGAAGCTGCTAAAACCAACTTTGGCTTCTGTAGACCAGTCTAAAATTGCTGAGCCCATCGCTCCGCTTTGTGATAGGAAAGCCACGTGGCCAGTGTCCGGATTCTTCCTGAGGAAGGTTAAATTCAAATTTGACGCCGGTCTGATGGCTCCCAGGCAATTTGGGCCAAGTATCCTCATATTATGTTTTTTTCTCTTCTTGTTTAATTCCTGTTCGATTTTTTTGCCTTCTTTTCCGGTTTCACTAAATCCGGCAGAAATTACGATTCCAGCTTGAATTCCTGCTTCTCCACATTCATCAACTATACCTGGGACGGTTTTGGCAGGGGTTGCAATTAGAGCTAAATCTACCTCGCCTTTTATCTCTTTAACATTGGAGACTGCCTCGATGTCCATTACAGTATCCCTGTTGATGTTAACAGGGTAGATATCCCCCTCGAAACCTTCAATTATGTTCTGCATTAAGGTGGCACCAACAGAGCCTTCCTTTTCGCTTGCCCCGATGATAGCCACTGACTCTGGTTTGAAAATCTTATCCAATCTCTCAGCTGGCATTTAGACCACTCCTTCTTGACTTAATTTTACGGAAATAGATACTGGGTAAACAACCAAAGTTCAGAATGTACTATTCCGCCTAAATATTAATTGCTCGTCTTGCTTATTCCTGGAACCCCTATCTTGATTAACTTATA
>CAZTJJ010000001.1:0-96595 GCA_964614065.1 uncultured Thermotogae bacterium | reverse complement strand
TTCGCCTCCTTTTTTAGAAAACAATCATCCCGGGACAGGAATTTAATTGAGTATATAAAAGGTAAGCAAGTGAGTCTATAAAGCAGGTTAACCAAGAATTTAAGCGAGGTTAAGTAATTGGACCAAATTACGCTTTCATGGACGAAAGAGAGTTGCGTAATTTCTCCAGGAGAAAAGATCAAGGGTAGCGGGAAGGACTGCTTCAGACTCTAGATACTGAAAATATCAGCCAAACAGCAACGTAATAACAAATACAAGCAGTTCAGTAAACAAAAAGTAGCAGTTTAAAGTTTCAACGATGAAGGTTTCGGGAATTTCATTTCCTTCATGAACTTGTCCGAAAAATCCGATCTAAACGACAACTCAATGTACTCAACGTTCCGGGCGATTTGTTCTATTTCACCCATCTTGTCTTCATTTAACAAAGCCAACTTTGCACCCTGCCCCGCGGTGTTACCTACGGACTTGACTTTTTCTATACTAACGTTGGGTAAAACGCCCAGCCGCATAATGTTTTCCTTTCGAAGGTAATTCCCGAACGCACCAGCCAGATAGATCTGATCCAGGTCAGCTGGTTTAGCATTAAACTCCTCAAGTAGGATATCAATACCTGCCCTTATCGCTCCCTTTGCAAGCTGAACCTCCCTAACGTCCTTCTGGGTGATAAAAACCGGATTTTGGTCCACATGAAACCAGAAGGCTTTTTGTCCATTCATTTCGATCAATCTATTTCCCAGAGGATTAATGGTTGGACGGGGCAAATTCTCCTTCTCGGATACGATATTCCCTTTCTCCTTTATCAAGTTCGCATTTAACAATTCCCCAACGGCATCAACTATACCCGAACCGCAGAGTCCAATGGGACGTTTATCATTGATAACTTCTATTTCAAGCTGGCCATCCTTGTCGATATCGACATGTGATATGGCACCAGATCTAGCGGTCATCCCTTGCTCGATATTGGCACCCTCAAACGCTGGACCAGCGGCGGTAGAGGCAGCGTATAACTTATCCTTGTTGCCCAACACCATTTCACCGTTGGTCCCTATATCTACTAGCAACGACAGTTGGTCAGATCGATGCATCTTGGTCTGAAGAATTCCAGCCATAATGTCCGCACCAATATAGCCAGCAAGAGAGGGTATGAGTTCCACTCTCCCGCTCGGATTAATATTGATTCCAAAGTCTCGCGCGGTAAAGGACTGTCTTCTCGTAAATACTGGGATATAAGGTGATTGATCCAAATGAGTGGGGTCAACGCCTGTTAGCAAGTGAAGCATAATCGTATTGCCCACAAAAGTGGTCTTATAGATGTCTTCCCGGTCAACTTTTTCTTCTTCAACAAACTGCTCAATCAACTTGTTTATTGCCCCAATAACTTTGCCCTGCAACCTCTCCAGACCATCTTTACTTTCTCTTGCGTACTTAATTCTACTGACTACGTCTGCGCCAAACTGACCCTGTGGATTTTCTTGGGAGTTAACGTTTAAAGTGAGTCCTGTAGCAAGATCCATTCCGTAACCAGCAACAGTGGTAGTCCCAATGTCGAAAGCCATACCATAAAGTTCATACTGTTTATCTCCCGGATCTACTGATAATACCCGGTTGTCCTGAGTATCCAAAGTCACTGTAACCTCGAAATCCGCATCATGTAATATAGTGGGAAGGCTCCTCAAGTCGTTCAGGAAAAATGAGTACTCGTCACCAACTTTGTCAATGATTCTTTGACTATCAGCACGTTGATCTCCACGACCCGGTTTAGACAATTTGAAATATTTACGTTCAATCCCTGCTTTAGGCTCCACATCCGTAATTTGTCTATCCATTGCAGCCTTCGCTGTAGCTTCCTCGGCTCTACCTTTAGCCCAGTGGGGAATCTCCAGGGTTAAATCATCAGTTACATCAATTCGACAAGACAGTCGCATCCCGGAAGCAAGTTCCCGTTCGGTAAAAACTTCCCTATCTGCCTCCGTAGGGGTGATATCACCTCGAACTATTTTAACCCGGCATTTACCGCATAAGCCCATCCCACCACATAAGCTTGGTAATTCGTATCCAAACTCGTTCAGGAGTTCGAGCAAGTTTTCACCCGAGCTAGCTTCAATTTCTCTGTCATCGTTTTTAACTGCAATAGTGTATTGGCTGGCCATTGAATATATTCTCCTTTTAGCGGTACCTAAAACTTAAGCTCAATCTTCCTTGTACGTCAAACTATATCTAAAATCTCTTATCTTCCTGAACAGGTTCCTCAAAGAGAATAACAACTTTTCCCCCACCCGGTTGATTTTGGTAAATTTGTATTCTCTACCCTCTTCCATTGGATCGACTCTAATAGAATACATCGAAGTTCTGTTCGCTCCCAAGACATCCGTCAACAACTGATCGCCAATCATCACTGATTTTTCTGGGGATACATCCATTCTATTCAACAGATCGCGGAAGTACTTACGGCGGGGTTTTTGTGCGTTAAATTGACATGGAAAAGGCAGTTTATCCACAAAAGACTCTATATTTTTTCTTTTACTGTTGCTCAATATGCCGATCTTAAACCCAAGATCTTCGATATCGGAAAGTAACTCGATCACGCACTGATCAACGCTTCCCTCTCCCCATCTGGCAATAGTATTATCAAGATCAAAAATAATTGCTTCCTTTCCGGAATTTCTCAACGATCTAAAATCTATATCAGTTACCCTGGATACTTCCTGGTCCGGGAAAAGGATCCATGGGAAGAATTTACGACTCATTGGTATCGTTTCCTATCACAATCTTCCCGATGTAAATGTATTTCCTTAAACTCCTAATCGCATTAACCGTAAAGTCCAACAGACCTGGTGACGTGTAAACTAAAAACTGCTTCTCTTCATCAATAACTCGATATTCTCTTCTCACGTTGGCAACACCATCGTACACCTTGATAACTGCGTCCAAAAAATGTAGATCGCACTCCTCCATTTCTACGTACAACTCTACTGAGCCCTCGGGAGGCATGGGAATACCCTTCATGAAACTAGTTACCGTATCAGTCACTGTTATTGTTCTGTCCCGGAAGATTCTACCCGGTTCAAGAGACCCTCAACCTTCTCTGTCTGAAAGTTAGGGTCCAAGTCACTTAGACGTTGGAGACGTTCTTTTGCCTTTGAAGGATTACCCTGATCGATGTTAATTTGTCCCATTTTCAGCAGAGTTTCCTTTCCTACACTGGATAAACTATCCTTGCCATGCTCCCCTTCATCCGCCTGCAATAGCCCCTTGTAAAACGGCAGTTTTTGAACGTCACTCTCAGACAGTTCAAGCCCTTTCTTGTAGTATCTTTCTGCCTTAGTATAGTCCGTTTTTTCCACGTACGAATCTCCAAGACCCCTATAGGCTTCCCTTTCCTCCGCTGAATCCTGGGAATAATCCAGTATTTTCTCGTATTGATCGATCGCTGCATTATAGATATGCTCTTCTTCGTAAGCTGTGGCCAGAGTAAATCTTGTCTCGATGCTAGCTTGCTGCTTCTGTAGCTCAACTATACTTTTACCCAACTCGATAATAAGCTGGTTATCCTGTGTTCTAGCCAACCCATCCCTGTATTTTTCCAGCGCCATCTCCTCTAGACCTTTCTCGGAATAGACGTCACCAAGGCCAAGATAAGCTTCAGAATTGTATGGGTCGCTTGCGAGAACATTATTGAATTCACTCTTGGCTTCATCTAGTTGCCCATCTTCCAAGTAGGTCCAACCCAAACTGACCCCTGTTTCGCTATCCGCTTTGACTGCCAGAGCATCGTTGTAATATTTTATTGCCTGACCGTAATTTTTCTGTTGCTTGTATAAATCTCCCAGACCTTTTTTTGTATCGAAATTCCCGGGGTTGATTTCCAGTGCCTTCTTGTAAGTCTCCTCAGCTTTTTCGAGTTGGCCGCTTTTCTGATACGTATTAGCTAGTTTGTTTAACACGCTCACGTTATTCCCGGTTAGTTCTAAGACGTGTTTGTATTGCTCGATCGCTTTGTCGTAATTCCTTAGAGTAACCAGAACGTCACCATATTCAATGTATGCAGCAACATAATCATCCTTTGACTTTATAGCCTGTTTAAAGCTATTGAGCGCTTGAGAATACTGTTTCTGTTTCAGTAGTGCCTGCCCTCGGTAATAATTTGCCTCGGGACTCGTGGAATTGAGCTGTAAAACCCTGTTTAGCAAGTCTAAATCGTTGCTACCTGTAGTTCTCACTACCTTCAAGTAGTTGGTCACGGCTTTCTCTTTGTACTCGGAGATTTTCGTCTCTAGTTCTTTGCGCTTTTCCTCATTTTCAACCTTGCTAATTTGCTCTTGCAGATTTCCAATCTCCTGCTCATACAACCTTCCAATGTAATAGGGGAGATATGGATATTCATTGGGATCCTCTTCCATCAACTGACGATAAGCTTCCAGTCCCTGTTCAAACCCTTTCTGTTGCTCCCGGTAAGCCTCCACAAGCGGCAATGTTATTTCAATTGAGGACTTAGACTTCACATCGTTATACCATTTATCGTATTTTTTGCTCTCTTGCTCCGAGACGTAATCCTCTCGAATTTGATCCTTAATGGACTGAAAGGAAGGTACCGTTCTCTCCTGTTTATCATCGACTCTCAAGATTTCCCAGCCATCAGTTGTTTGAATTGGTCCACCAAATTCATCGACCTTAAGTGAAAAAGCCAGTTCATCAATACTCTTACTTTTTTGACCCCGGCCAAACCATCCCATATCGACGCTTTCTTCGGCCTCCTTCGCGTACTCAGTAAAGACGCTTGCATTAGACTGGACTTCTTGTAAAACAGCCCGGGCCTTGGCCTGTGTATCAAAAACAAGGTGGCTAGCGTTCACCTTAGCTGGTGTCTGGACATAGTTGTCGATATTGTCATCAAAATAAGTCCGTAATTCGTTATTAGTGGGATCGATTTCGCCTATCACTTGCTCTTTTAACTGTTTCCGCTTCAATTGCTCTCTTATACTGGTTTTTGCAGTCTTCTCAAACTCCTCGTAGTTCCTCCCCTGAGAGGCCAAAACATTTTTTAATTGATCGAGAGTCCAATCTTGCTGCTCAAGGATAGAATTTATCTGATCATTGTAAGCCTGCTCTACCTTAGTTTTACCAGGTTCTATGTCTCGCTTTTCCGATTCCTGATGAATAATTTGCTGTTCAATTAAAGTATTGACTGTCTGTGATTTCAGCCTCAGTTCGTATAACTTTCCGCTGGTTCCCTCAAGTAATTTAGAAAAGTCTTGGCCAAACCTGCTATACAAAGATTGCTGCCGACTAACTATATTGTCGTAGACATCTTTGTACTCAGTCCTGTAAACTTCATCACCGTTTACAGTGAGAACGACGTCCTTGATCTTGTCACCGTCGCTTGACGAACTAGAAGGTCCAAAATATCTAAATGCTACTAGCCCCACACCCCCCAAGAAGAAACCAATAACCATGATCCAAATTATCACTGCTTTGTAGCGATCAAAGAACCTATTCACTCTTTCACCTCACTGAATCTTTGTTATTTATCGTATATTTATATCGGAAGTATTACTGCTTACCCACCGTTCATAAAACCACTCAGGGTTTGATAGACACTCCACGCCCCTGCCACCAGACCTAATATTAAAAATACGACTTTAAAGACAACATCCGTCCCTGCAATCTTATCCAGCCAATAACCTATCCCTACGGAAATCAGGACGCAGAATACAAACATGAACCCTATCTGGCCCACGCGGCCAAAAGTCTTCAGTGCAGACTTCCAACCATCATTATGATTATCTTCCATTCAACAAACCCGACCATTAGATGTCCAGAATGTCCCTATCCTCGTCGTCTTCATCTTGTACTTCGTCTCGCTCCTCTTCCCTAGTCTCCAGAGTTTCTTCTTCCTTCGACTCGATATCTTCCTCTTCCTCCTCTTTCGACTGGTCCACTTCTTCCTGAGAACTTTCTCTTCGCGCTTTTTGAGATATAAATGGAAGTTTGGTTGTAACCTCCATCCTCATAGCGGTCTTATTCTCATGATCGATTTCTACATCCACAAAAGACGGAACAAATACCAAGTCAACTCCACTAGGTGCCATATATCCCCGGGCTATTGTTATAGCCTTCACCGATTGATTCACGGCTTTGGGGCCAATGGCCTGTAATTCAGCTTTACCTTCCTCTCTGACAGTATTTGCCAGTGCCCCTGCGGTTGCAGACGGGTTAGACGTTGAAGAAACTTTGAGAATTTCAGCCAAATTTCGCACCTCCCAAATTCTATACTATTCCGCCGTGGTGACTGTGAACAGAACTTATTGTGCGGCTTCTACAAATTGTGCTTTTCTGATTACGTTAATCTTAACTTCTCCCGGGTAATCCAAATCCCTTTCCACTTCTCGGGCCAAATCGTAGGCAAGTTTGCTTGCCATATTGTCATTGACTTTATCCGGGGCAACTACAACACGGATCTCTCTTCCCGCCTGAAATGCGTTTGCTTTCTCTACACCATCGAACGAATGAGCGATGTTTTCCAAATTCTGCAATCTTTCTATATACCTCTCGTAGGTCTCGTGTCGGGCGCCAGGACGCGTAGCCGATAGCGTGTCAGCCGTTTGTATCAAGATTGGAAGAAGTGATTCCGGCTCTACTTCCTCGTGATGTGCAGCAATAGCGTTAACAATCAAATTGTTCTCGCCATACCTTCGCGCCAATTCTGCCCCTATTTCAGCATGAGTACCGCTTACTTCGTGATCAACCGCTTTACCAATATCGTGCAGCAATCCAGCTCTCCGAGCCATTTTCTCTGACAAACTCAACTCCGCGGCTATCATGCCCGTTATAAAGCTCACTTCCAAAGAATGTCTTAACAAATTTTGACCGTAACTATTTCTGTAATTCAACTTCCCCACTAATGGAATAAGCTTCGGAGATAAATCAACTCCCGTATCGAGCGCAGCATTCTGGCCTGCTTCCTTGATTTTGTTGATCATTTTATTCCGTGCTTTTTTGACTTTATCTTCTATCTGCACGGGATGTATCCTGCCATCTTCGACAAGCATTCCCATCGCAATTTTGGCGACCTCTCGTCTGACAGGATGGAATGAAGAAAGCACGACCATCTCCGGGGTGTCGTCTACCAGTACCTCTACGCCTGTTAATGCCTCGAAGGTCTTAATGTTTCGCCCATTACGTCCTATAACTCTTCCTTTAAAATCATCGGAAGGTAAAGAAACCGAAGCTACCGTATCGCCTTCTGCCTGCTCGGCTGCATACCTCTGCATAGCAGTGGCAAGAATTTGACGGGATTTGGCTTCCGCTTTCTCCTCTGCTCTATTCTTGATTTCGTTAACCTTGCGGGCAAAGTATCTCTCCGACTCCTTCTCCATCCGTTTGAGTAACTTTGACTTCGCCTCCTCTTCAGACAATCCGGCAACTTTCTCGAGGTATTGCTTCTCTTTGTTGATTAATTCCTGTCCTTCCTTTTTTAACTCAACGATCTTTTTCTGATCTTCCTTTAAAGAGTCCTCAATTTTTTCGAGATGGTTACTCTTCTTGGACAGTCGATCAGTTTTTCGAATCAGTCTCTTTTCCTGTCTGTCTAGCTCCTTTTCCTTTTCCTGAAATTTTTCTTCGAGACGATCCCTCTTATCCTGGATCTCCTGCTGTCCTTCTAGTATCTTTTCTTTCTTTATGTTTTCGCCTGTTTTTCGAGCTCTTTCGATAATGCTCGCAGCTTCCTCGGCTTTCGCTGAAATCTTCTGCTTGTAATACCCTCTTCCCAAGAAAAAGCCTATTCCCAACGCGACTATCCCAACTATTATTAAATATATCAATAATAACATTGTCGTCACTCCTTAAAATTTCCAAAAGGGGCTCAGTCATAATCATAGGACCCTCCTAGGCAATCCTTGGTATCACTAAAAACTTCCTTGTATTCGGCAATCCAGGTCGGCAGGTCATTGAAAAATAACCCCGTCAGCAACCTTTCATTTTCCTCTGGTTGTTCTAAAGCCCCTTCCAATTCAGCAAGAAACAACTTGCTGTCTTCCATGAACTTTGAAAATGTGCGACCATTGTATATTGGATCTTTATCCCATATATTGGCCAAATTATCTAATGCTAAACTCAACCAAACAAACCCTTCAAAAACTTGCTCCAGTTTTTCTATTTCTATTTCAGATAGGATCTTGCCGTCATCCGGGTAGTCCACTTCAGCATGCCATTCCTTCAAATCAATCAAATAGGATAAGGCCTGGCCCACCATGTTTCCCCTCAATTCGCCAGTTGGCTCAGTGATGAGCTCAATATCTTTACCGTTGATGTCAGTAGCTAATTCTTCTTCCAATTCTCTTTGTCCCAAAAACGAGCCGTCAATTTTTATTCCTACCAGCATTCTATTTGTAGAAGACAAGTCTTCCTTGATTTTTCTTACGAGAGACTTAACAGAATTAGCTTCTCGTACCTCGATATTTTCTCCATCTAATTTTACACTCATTGTGTGGCAATTTTATTTCTCATCACCTTTAAATGCAAGATATAGAACTACAGGTAACACAGTTAGAGATAGTAGCATCGCGAAACCAATGCCCAGAAGAGCGGTTAAACCCAGAATTCTTAAACCCGGTGTCCGAGCAATCAACAGACTACTAAATATCGCTATCGTAGTTATTGAGGTAGTTATGATCGCCAAGCCCGTATGAGAAAACGCGTCTAATATGGACAGCTTGACCTTTTTAGTTTCGTTTTCTTCCTGCCACCGGTAAAGTAAATGTATTCCATCGTCCACCCCAATACCGATTAGGAGAGGGGATATAATTATATTTATAAAGTTGAAATTCATACCTAACACGTTCATTCCCCCCAACATCCACAAGTAACCGAGAACGAGCGGGATCATAGCGAGAACGGCCAATCTCAGATTACGTATTCCTTTAAAGAGCACAACAGAAATGATAACTAAAGCCAATAAAGATGAAAGGAAGAAATCCCGTTTTATGTGCTGCTCAAGTCTGGACTGAATTAAAGGAAGACCAAAATAATGGTCCGCTATCTCCGAGACCTGATCTATAAATCTATTAAGAACTCGGGATTCGTAGATACTTTCCTTTACCTGAGCAATGGAAATATACTCTCCGGCTTCGGTCACGTAATTGGATCTGACCGACTTCGGAAGAACTTTGAACAGGTCCCCGGAGTTGTTAACATCTTCCAACATTCCGGAAGCCTGATCGATTCTCGTGTCCAAAATTCGAAAACTACTTTTCAGGGAGTGAATCTCGCTTTCCATCTCCCTGGGGTCAATCTGCAACAACTCCTGACGGATATCCAGTAACTGATCGATGACATGACTTATCTTAAGACTGAGATCGGACTGACTGGACAAAGTCGTAGAGAATTGAGCCGAAGAAAGATCACCAATTAAACCTTCCACATTGGCAATATAGTGCTTCTTTTTGCCTATCTCCTTTTCCAGGGTATCCAATAACCCTTCAAAATCTCTTGCTTGTTCACCGCGATAAAAAGAACCGTTGAAAGTCTCTAAACCTTGAGGTAAGTAATCGTGAATCGAGCTAACGGAAGTCACAACATCAATATTTTGCAACTCACTATCAAGATTGTTCACTTGGTCAATGGAATCAGAAAAAAAGACGAACGAAGTACCCACATTGACACCGGTTCCAGAGAACTCCCGCTGTATCTTTTCGTCCACGATAGACGCTTCTACTTCGGTAGACACATCCGTGCTCGTAAATTGAAAACGGAGGTGCAACGCACTGAACAATGCTAAACCTGAAATAACCAAAGCCACAACCAGAACCGCAGTTTTCCAGTTAAGTACTGAACTAACGAAGTTCCTCAATTTCGCCCTATAATCAAATAACACTACAACTTGCTTTCTTCTTCTCCAGCGCTGATAGGCTACTAACAAGGCAGGTAACAAAAACAAATAAACAAAAAAGGAGATCATAATTCCGGGGCTGGTAATAATTCCCATTTCTACTAGACCTCTGGAGCGGGAAAAAATCAAGGTCGCAAAGACGCCAGAAGTGGTCAGAGCAGCTATAAAGATACCTTTACCTTGACGAAGAATCGTAGTTTTAATTGCCTCGCTTACCGGTATGCCGTTACTCCGCTCCTCCGTATACCTAAATAGCAAATGAATACCGTAATCAATGCTCAAACCAAGGACCAAAGCAGGAAGGAAAGTTGTCAGTAAGTTAAAACCGTTAACAGAAAACTTCGCCCAGCCTAGAGAAAATACCACCGCCACAATCAACGGAAAACCGATCAACATGGAATAAAACAAAGACCCAAGGGCGAAGAAAAAAGCAATCATTATGCCGGCAGACGAAATAATTGTGGTCTTCAACATATCTACTCGAAGTGCGCTATTCCTTTCGGTATTCATAACAAAAGAACCAGTTAACCCTATCTCAAATAGATCCTCATCGTATTGGGGATTAGTTTTTAACTTGCTTACTGCTCTTCTTGCGGAATTTGTCACCTTCTGACTAAATGTAATGTCGTGGGAAGCTGCAGCAGTAGGTTTGGCACGAACCAATAAGGTGGAGTTATCCGAAGAAAAGTATTCACCTGAAATCGCCTGACTTCTTTGCTCCCAGACCTTATCTAGATCATTGAGTAATGTTGAAACATCTCTCCCCAAGGAACCAATACTATCCAGTGCTCGTAAGTGGTCCATAAAGCTTTCATTTTGTGATTCAAGCTCCGATAACCACCGTTTGGTTTCTTCCTTGCTGAGGTTCTCGTGCATGTCGCTCTCTTGAAACCTCTCCAGCAAACTGGAATAGGAGTCTCCGGGATCTGATTTCTCAGTAGGATTGATTTTCTTAGCAAATGACTCAACATTCTCTTTCAGCCTCTTCATTTCGGCAATTGTAGAGTCATTTAACGAATACAACAGACGGTGTTTTTTCGGAATAGTAACTTCACGTCGAAAATGCACAGTGTCTATCTGTGGCGATTTCTTCAGTAGGGGTTTCAATTCTTGAGCAAGGGCAATCAACCTTTTTTTTCTCTCCGCAGTGGAAAGCCCCGCCTGCTCTTTTATCGATAGAGCCACCAACATGTACTGAGTTGTGGCAATAGTCTCTTCACGTCTACGGTACTCGTTTATTATCGGATCGTCCTGGGGAAGGAGGTCCATCAAGGAACTTCGTACAGGGAAAGGAAAAATGTATGTAAGGGATAAGACTACCAAAACCAAAAAAACGCCGATCACCACGTATGCACGGTAACGCGTAATCCGGTAAACAAACTTTAGTAATCTACCCAACATCCATTAGCAGGTCAAATGATTTCTAGGACCCAAGACACCTCTACTCTATACTTAGCACCGGGAGGAACGGGACAAAGAAATAAATGAATAAACGTTAACTAGAACAAAGCAATATCTTTTACTCGTCACTATCCTCAGGACTTCTCACGTCAATATCGCAATCAGCCAAGTTCACGGTTAGTCTGACGTTTTGACCGTTTTGTCCGATGGCGTAAGCCAAATCTTTTTTGGGAACAATAACCCTGGCCAACTTTTCCTCATTTTCATTCTCCTTAAACTCAATTGACAGCACGCTCGCGGGTTCCAGGCTGTTTCGAATTAAGCGTTCAATATCATCGCTCCAGCGGATCACGTCGATCTTTTCCCCGTTTAATTCCTTAGTTATCTCCTTAACTCTTTTCCCGCCTTTACCCACACATGTCCCCACTGGATCGATTTGATCATCATTCGACTTGACTGCAACTTTGCTCCTCTCTCCAGGTTCCCTAGCTATCTTGACGATCTCCAAAATACCGTCCTCGATTTCGGGTACTTCGAGCCCCATGAGCTTTGCGACAAACTCGTTCTTTGCTCGCGATACACGAAGAATAGGACCACCCTGACGTTTCTCAACATAGTACAAGTAAGCTCGCAAGCTGTCTCCCTGATGATATCTTTCACCTGGAATACGTTCTGAACCAGGTAAAAGCGCTTCTATTTCCCCCAAATTGAGCCATACATCAATTCCCTCAAACCTGTGGATCGACCCATTAACTAGATCCCCTTTGCGATTAGCATAATTCTGATACACAATCTCGTTCTGCTTTTCCTTTATCTGTTGACGAATTACGTCCTCAGCTTTTCTCGAAGCTATCCTGCCAAACTGGCCAAGTTGCACTCTATTCCCATCAATAAAGATATCCCCTGAATTATGATCTATATTAACTTCCACTTCCTTATTGGTGTTGTATTGCTCCTGATACGCAGCCTTGAGCCCTTTCTCAACCATTCTGTATAGCTCATCACGCTGAATACCCTTATCCTTTGCCATATCCTCGAGAGCTTCTATGAATTCAATATTCATCTTTACACCCCGCTGGAGCTATAACCCTCCTTCATTATCGTCCTTGGTCCACGCTTTAGCGATATTTTTACCACACACAGTGAGAACCCTCTCCTCTTGAGCCAATTTGATCTCGTCTTTTTCCTCATCATAACTCAACAACTCTCCCTCAAGCTTCTTGCGGCCATTTACTTTTGCGTAAGTTTTTACCTGAATCGCCTTACCAATTGCTAGTTTGTAGTGACGAGGTTCCATTAATGGTCGCTCTGTCCCTGGTGATGATACGCGCAATTCATAACTCCTGTTGATTAAATCCTCCTTATCCAGTTCAGTAGATATTTCCCGACTGATTGTAGCGCAATCCCCGCTAGTCACTTGCCCTTGTTTGTCTATAGTAACTTCTAATACCCAATCTTCTCCCAACTTGCCCCAATTTAGCCAGTACAGATCGACTTCCCTTGAATCCAGAACCTCATCCACAAGTTTAACCAATTGCTCACTCTTTTTACTCATATCTCGACCATGTAATTATTCCCTGTATTTAACACCTAAACAACAAATCTAACGGATGTCATAATCTTCTTTCAAACATTATCTTATAGCTGTAGAGGTAGAGAGCGGGGTAATCCACTTACAATCTCCTTAGCCCCCCGGTACGCCATTCCAGAATCAATTTGTTGATACTGAACAATTTTCTACGGTTAGAACGACCCTCGTTTCTTCCGTACGCTCAAAAAAGCCAAAATATCTACAGCTATTCTATAATTAGCAACTTATTATAGGAAATTCCGCAGTGCAAGACAACTTTAAAGGAAATCGAGCCATCGGTATACTCTACTACATGAAGAAGAAACACATAGTAACAGAAGCCGAGAAAAACAAGCGCGTGGATAAATTGTTGTCATCTCTCGACGATTCATTATCCCGGAACAGCTGGCAGAGACAAATTACCCAAGGCAATGTCAAGGTAAATAGTTCTCAAGTAAAGCCAAGCTATAAGGTCACTCCAGGAGAGAAAATAAAAATTGACACAGTCGAAGATCTCCAAATACATAAACTAAAACCGCAAAATCTGCCACTGGACGTAGTTTACGAAGATAACCAGATTATTGGGATCAATAAAAAAAGCTCGACAGTAGTTCATCCTGGACCCGGTAACTGGGATGGAACACTTGCCAATGCGCTCATCTATCATTATGAGAATCTTCCCCGCCCCACCAATCACTTACGACCTGGCATAGTCCATCGACTTGACAAAGAAACAAGCGGCATTGTAGTGGTTGCCCGAACCGAAAAAGCATTTTATACCATCTCGAACCAGTTTAGGAACAGAGAGATTAACAAAGAATACCTCGCTCTGGTCGAAGGCCACTTTACGGAAAAAGAAGGTTTGATAAAAGCACCAATCGGGAGAAATAACAAGATTCCCACCAGGATGGCCGTTAAACTCAATGGCAAAGACTCGGAAACTGAATTCTCCGTGTTAAAAGAATTCCAGAATTCGACTTTGCTAAAAATATGCCCAAAGACGGGAAGAACACATCAGATACGTGTTCACATGGACTACATTGAGCATCCAGTTCTCGGTGACTCCTCCTATGGCGGGCCATCTTGCCAAAGAATGATGTTACATGCTTTAAACATCACGTTAACTCACCCAAAACGAGGTCAGAAACTAACGTTGACAGCTCCTACTCCACATACATTTAACCAAGTACTAGCTAACATCTCGGCAATTTGATACTGGTTCTTCTACCAGTTAACCTTTTGCAGTATTAAATTACGATGACTAGTTAATATGCAACTCCCTATAGTCAATTATCCCACCCAAGAGGTGGGCTTGTAGAAAAACATTGGAATAAAAGTCTGAATTTGAAAAAGGGGACTTGACCCAGTACTCAACTGAGAAGCGTAACTTGGCTAAAACGAAGTAAATATCTCACGGTTAGCTTAACCCAAATAGACAAGCTTACGATAAGTTGACCGGGTATCATGACTCAATTGAGTGTTTGCTGGACCAAAAAACCAGCTGATTCATCCCCAGGGGGTGCCCTGGAGGGTTCTCAGCTATTATTGGTAAAAGGAGAATGATGTCAACTGAAAAAGAGTTACTCATTTTTGGTTTGGACGGAGCAACTTACGACTTATTAGATACGTGGTTCGATAAAGGCAAACTTCCATACTTACAGCAACTCGTCGAAAATGGTGTTCGAAGCGACATGAAAAGCACCATACCTCCACTAACCGGGCCAGCTTGGACAACGTTTCAAACTGGGGTAAATCCTGGGAAACACGGAGTATTTGACTGGGGCAGTTCCGGAGAACTGGATTACGGCAGGGGAATGATTGATGCTTCTTCTATCAAGACGAAAACCATCTGGGAACTCTTGAGTGAAAAAGGCAAGCGAGTTGGATCAATTGGCTTACCTGTAACTTATCCCCCAAAACAGGTCAACGGGTTTATCACCACCGGCGTGCTTACACCGAAAGCCGCGGAAGACTACGTCTACCCGCCCGAACTCAAGAACGAACTCGAAAATCATGTTGGAAAATACAGATTTGCCCCCACTCACGCCGAAATGGCGTTAAACACCAAACAATGGATATCCGAACTAAAGAAATCTATTAAAAACAGAGAAGAAACTGCACTACACCTATTGACAACTCAGGACTGGGACGTGTCTTTGGTTTATTTTATGGAAACCGATACTGTCAATCATCACCTCTATCACAAAAACACGGGCGATTCAATAAACTCAGCACAGAGTTCCCTTGAAGAAGACCCAGTTCTAGAGGTATACGCGAGGGTAGAACAAGCCGTAAAAACTATTACCAATCAGATTGCTAACGAAAATACGAACATAATGCTCGTCTCAGATCACGGGTTTGGACCACTAAAATGGATATTCAACGTCAATAGCTGGCTGTTAAAAAAGGGCTACCTAAAACTAAAGAAGTCCGTGTCGGTAAAAATAAAAAATACCGCCATTAAATTGGGATTTAACCAAAAGAACCTATACAAAGTAGGTGACTTTCTGGGACCACTAGCCAGAGGTAACGAGTGGGAGATGGAAGGTTTCGACGACATACTGGGGAAAATATTTTTATCCTTAAACGACGTCGATTGGAGCAAGACAAAGGCGTACTCTCGGGGCGGTGTAACTGGCGCGATCAGACTCAACATTAAGGGACGCGAAAAGTACGGATGCGTCCCACCTGAAGAGGCAAACGACCTACGGTCGCAATTAATGGAGGATCTAACAAACTTGAAAAACCCCTACAATGATGAACCAGTAATCGACGTCGTCCTTAAAAACGAAGAGGTTTACGACGGCCCTCTGATTGGACTGGGACCAGATATACTATTCCTGACTACTGATCTGAAAACTGATACTGGTGGCCTAACTGTGTTTAAAACTCTGGAACCAGTTATTCCTGCTTTCGCAATAACGGGAACTCACCGTATGAACGGTATATTTGCCGGAAAAGGGCCAAAATTCAACCATAACGCGAGATTAACCGATATGAACATCGTGGACCCCGCATCAATAATCCTTTATCTCTCTGATCTAGACATACCGAACTATATGGACGGAAATCTTCAAGAAGACATGTTTGCAGCTGAACATTGGGAGAACCATCCACCTCGCCACGTGGAGTTAGAGTTACCCAGCTCTAGAGGTGAAAAAAGGGATAGTACAAACGACAAAGAAATCAAGGACCGGTTAAAAAGTTTGGGATATCTAGCTTGATCTGACCTCAACCTTTTTCCAATTGATACGCGCAGGTTATCCCAACCTAACAGGGATTGATATGGTTTTTTAGATACAATATTCTTTTTGGGATTTTATCGAGACAAACGGGACCCAGTTTAGGCTGTTTCAACAGGCTGTTGAAACAGAATTTCTTTGCATGAACTATTTGACAACGCTGATAGACCTAACATTCAACTCGGGACTTTCCCGATGTACACGTTGATTGCATCATTAACGATCATTACGATAGCTGAAATTGTATGCATAAAATTTCTAATGAAGTGCTGTCCTACTGGACAAGAAAGTATGTGTTTGATTCTGTCTACATATTGGTTCCAAGTACATAAGTTAAGTCGGAGGTATTTATGCCGAGATACGGAGATCTATCCGAAGATCCTTTAGAACGCGAAGAAAAAATTCTCACTTTTTGGGAAGAAAAAAACACCTTTTTTAAAAGCATAGAAGAGCGAGAAGGACAGGAAGAATGGGTTTTCTACGAAGGCCCACCAACCGCCAACGGAAAACCACATTTTGGCCACCTCATGGCTCGAGTCTACAAGGATCTGTTTCCCAGGTACAAAACGATGCAGGGCTACCATGTAAAGCGCAAAGGAGGATGGGATACCCATGGACTTCCGGTTGAGCTGGAGGTAGAAAAAGAACTTGGTCTTGAAAACAAGGAACAAATTGAAGATTACGGCATAGAGCAATTTGTCGAAAAATGTAAGGAAAGTGTCTGGAAATACAAACAAGAATGGGAAAAGATGATGGAGCGGATGGGTTTCTGGATCGATCTGGAAGACCCTTATATCACTTACCAAGATAAGTATATTGAAACGCTATGGTGGGAGATAAAAAATATCTGGGAGCAAAACTTATTGTACAAAGGTCACAAGGTCCTGCCTTATTGCCCACGTTGTGGAACCGGCCTCTCTTCCCACGAAGTCGCCCAAGGTTACGAATTGACCGAGGATCCATCCATATTCATCAAATTCCCAATAGTTGATGAAGGCGATCAATATTTCCTGGCGTGGACCACAACACCATGGACCATTCCATCCAACACCGCCTTAGCAGTTGGCTCTGAGTTGTGGTATGCACAAGTCCAGATCGGCGAGGACAAGCTTATCATGGCAAAGGCTTTACTGGATAAAGTACTGGGGCCAGACTATGAAATTCTCGACGAATTTTCCGGGGAAAAACTCGTAGGTAAAAAATATGAACCTCCATACAAACTAACCGATGATAACAACGCATACAGAGTCCACAGCGCTAATTTCGTAACTCTGGACGAAGGTACAGGAATCGTTCATGTTGCCCCCTCTTTCGGTGAAGAAGATTCTGAATTAGGTGAAAAAGAAAATATTCCTTTTGTTCAGCCCCTGGACTTGGACGGAAAATTCACCTCTCAGTTCCCATTCGCTGAAGGAGAGTTCGTTAAAGACGCAGACGATAAAATAGTGGAAAATCTCGACGAGCGCGGTTTATTGCTGCGCCACGAGCTATACGAACACGAGTATCCTTTCTGCTGGCGGTGCGGTACTCCCTTACTGTACTTTGCTCTTGATTCATGGTACATCAAAACGTCTGAGAAAAAGGATGACATAATTGCAAACAACCAAAAGATCGATTGGCACCCTAAACACATGAAGAATGGTCGTTTTGGGGATTTTCTGGATAACTTAAAAGACTGGGCGTTAAGCAGGGATCGATACTGGGGAACACCTCTCAACATTTGGACATGTGAAGACTGCGGCCATCAGTTAGCAATCGGCAGTCGAAAGGAGCTGGTTGAACATGCAGAGAACCCAGAGTTGGCTCAGGACGTCGAGTTTCACCGCCCATTTATTGACGATGTTAAACTAACCTGCCCCAGCTGCGGCGGCAAAATGGAGAGGGTTCCTTATGTTCTTGATACCTGGTTCGATTCGGGCTCAATGCACACCGCCCAACTTCATTATCCATTTGAGAATCAAGAGGAATTTAAGAAGTACTTTCCCGCCGACTTTATTTGCGAGGGACAGGATCAAACACGTGGATGGTTCTACACTTTGCACGTTACCAGTACCCTACTTCACGGTCAAAGCTCATTTAAAAACGTATTAGTCACTGGTTACGGACTAGACTCCGAAGGGAAAGCAATGAGTAAAAGTAGAGGCAACGTGATCGATCCCTGGGAGACAATCAATATGTACGGTGCAGATGCAATAAGGTGGTATCTCTACTCGTCAACAGCACCCTGGAAAACAAGACGTTTGGAAGAAGAGGGACCAGGGGAAGTTCTATACAAGTTCCTGGATACGGTTAAAAACACGTATAATTTCTTCTCACTTTATGCTGACATAGACGACTTCGATCCAGCTAAAATAGTCTTAAAAGACTTGGAACTCGCCCTGACAGATAGATGGATCAATTCTCGCCTGAACAACGCGGTTAAGTCAGTAACGAGTTCCCTGGACGATTACGACGTCCCGACGGCCACAGCAGAAATCGAAAAATATGTCGACGATTTAAGCAATTGGTACATCCGCTGCTCACGGGATAGATTTTGGAGCAGTGGCTCCTCCACCGATAAGACAGCTGCTTACTACACCCTTTACCAATCATTATTAAACCTGAGCAAATTATTTGCACCTTTTACCCCTTTTCTGGCCGAAGAAATCTATCAAAATCTAACTCTGAATAAAGATGAGAGCGTACATCTACAAGCCTGGCCGGAAGTGGACGAGCAACAAATTGACCCAGAACTTGAAGAACGTATGGCCAAAGTTCGTAAGCTCACTGCGCTCGGGAGGAAAGCTCGCAGCAAAGCGCAGATCAAAGTAAGACAACCATTGAAAAAAATAGTTGTACAACCCCAGCGGGATAGTCTCAGCATATCGGGAGAGTTGGTGGAACTCTTAAAAGAGGAGTTGAACGTCAAGGATATCACTTTCGAGGACGATTTGGGTTCGTACTATTCCCCGGTTGTAAAGCCTGATTTTAGCAAACTGGGACCTAAGTTTGAAGAAAACGCGCAATTAGTCGGAGATCTAGTATTGCAAGAAGACGATCAATCCATCGTCAGTAGCTTTGAGGCTAACTCTGAGTACAAAATACAAAGCTCCAGGCAATCATTTATTATCACGCCAACAGACGTCCAAATTTCTCAGCAGCCCCGAGAGCACTATATCCAGGTCGAAGGAAACAATTACGTGCTTCTACTAGATGTAACACTCAATCAAGAACTTAAGGAAGAAGGCTACGTTCGAGAGTTAATCAGAAGAATTCAACAACTAAGGAAAGACGCAGGCTTTGAGGTTACTGATAGAATTGAGCTTTTCTTTAGAGCTGACGACACGATTAACGACGCGATTGAAAAACACTCGGATTACCTCAAATCGGAAACCTTGGCCCAAAGTCTTTACTTCGAGTCATTACCGGATGAAGTTGACATAACGAAAAAAGAGAGCTTGAATGGCAAAGAGGCTACAATTGGCCTCAAAAAATTAACATAACACAGAGACAAAATTGACTGACTGGAAAGCCGTGGATGCTTATATTGAAAACGCCGACCTGTGGTCAAATTTCATTTTTCAAAGAGAGCTCGATTCGACAAACTCGTTCATCCGCCGGACAAATAGATTACAACCGTGCACGGTTGTAGCCGCAGGTACCCAGACCCAGGGTCGGGGAAAAGGGAACCATAATTGGCTGTCACCAAAAGGAGGTTTGTGGTTTTCAATCCTGTTTGGTTACGTATCTCGTAAGTTTCACCATAAGATATATCTAGAAACCCTTTTGTCCATCCAACAAGTGTTGAGTCAATACGGTGTCAATACAAACATCTCACGCCCAAACGACTTAGTAATTGACCAGAAAAAGATAGCGGGGATACTAATAGAAGAAGTGAAGAGGAAAGTAATCGTCGGTATCGGAGTAAATGTTAACAACGATCCGGCTAATTTTCCAAGGAGGATAAGACGCAAGTCCACTTCAATGAAAGTAATCCTTGGTGAGAAAATTGATCTACAAGATATATTAATACAACTCTTAAAACAAATTGCCAACTTATATGAATACATAAAAACACAGAACATGAAACTGCATAAACAGAGGAGGTAAACCTATGGATACGCTGTCAATAATCGGTTCTCAATGGGGGGACGAAGGAAAAGGAAAAATCGCTGACCTCTTAAGTGAAAACGCTGATTGGGTAGTACGATTCAACGGTGGTCCAAATGCCGGGCACACCGTGGTTGATGATAAAGGAGAGTTCAAATTTCACCATCTGCCCTCTGCCAGCCTGCGAGAAAACTGCAATGTTCTGCTCGGTCCTGGTATGGTAATCAATCCAGAGGGACTTCTAGAAGAAATGGACCAACTGCAAGAGCAGAGGGACCTCATACCAAACATATACGTTGCTGCTAGAGCTCACATTATCACACCTTACCATCCAATTCTGGAAATATTAGAGAAAAGCAAGGATAAAGTGGGTACAACAGGAAGGGGAATTGGGCCTACCTATCAGGACAAAGCGTCGAGGAACGGATTTCGTATTCTTGATATCCTTGAAGCCGATTTTGAGACACGATTTCATGATCGGTTGAATAAAATCAAGAGCATTTGGGATAACCCAGATTCACTTGAAAAACTGGATTTAGAGAGATTTATGAAGGTGGTCTCGAAATTAAAGGAGATACTAAGATCTCATAAAGTCGTTAACTCTTCACCGTTAATCAACAACGCTATAGACGAGGGCCAAACTGTAATCTTTGAAGGTGCTCAAGGTTCCCTTCTTGACATTGACTTTGGAACTTATCCCTACGTTACCTCCTCCAACCCCACTATTGGTGGGATTGGAACTGGCGCAGGTGTATCTCCAACAAAAGTAAAACGTAGAATTGGCGTAGTAAAGGCGTACACAACTCGCGTAGGAAAAGGACCAATGCCAACCGAAGATACTGAAGAATTAGGGAAGCGGCTTCGCGAAAAAGGAGACGAATACGGAGCCACAACTGGGAGACCACGGCGCTGCGGTCCCCTAGACCTAGTTGGAGTAAAGTTCACCACCAAGTTAAATGACTTTAATGAGATCGCCCTCACAAAACTCGACGTTCTAACCGGACTCGATAAAATCAAAGTCGCCACACACTATGAAATAAACGGTGAAAAAATAACTGAGCTTCCTCCATCTACAAATGATCTCAGCAAATGCAAGCCGAAATATGTCACTTTGACAGGCTGGAACGAGGATATCACAAATGCCTCCAAAGTCTCTGATCTTCCCACTTCAGCAAGAGATTACATTAGTTTTATAGAGTCTGAACTGGAAGCCACCGTTTCAATCATCTCTGTGGGCAAAAAAAGAGCAGAAACCCTATTTGTCTAATAGAAACTTAACTAGCATACGCTGATCTAGCCACCTCGACCGGACAGGCAGCCTACTTCGACCAACGTATGAATTATCAACTATCTAGAACTGGGATAAACAGTTATTTATCAATAAGCAAAATCTTGAAACAATATATACAATTACCTGAGTGTGTAGATGAAACCATTATAACTTTTTAGTTGATCAAAACTAACAATTACGATATACTAAATTGTTAAGAATTTAAACGCTTCAGATATTGGGTCGATAGATTGAATAATAAGAATGATAGCAATATTATGGCTAACTCAAAAGATTCGATTTTAGGGGCTACCAATAAATCAACTTTCCACGGCGGGAGATCTCTTTCCAAAGAAGACAATCACTTACCAAATACCATCACAGGAACAGCCATCATTAATCAACAAAGAAATCTCATTTATGCTGACGACTCCTTCGCAGAGATATTCGGTTACAGTAACGCTAAAAAGCTAACCGATTCCAGTTGGGAACAGATATATCCACAAGACGAGATCAAAAGAATTGAGAATTCCATCCTACCAAAACTTGGAGACAGCAAACAACATATCAAGGCTAAAGGCCTCAGAAAAGGCACTGGTAAGTTCCAACATGCAGTCTCCATAACAAAAACCTGCGACAATAAAGTGGTACTTAGAGCCAGTAGAACACTCGGTAATTCAGACGAAGATTACGTTGCGAAGCAAGGCAATACAAAAATCACTAGATTGAGACAGGGGCTAAGTAAACTAGAGAAATGCTCTACGGATGGCGATATCTATAAAACAACGTTGCACATCGTTCAAGATGTCACCTGTTACGATTTTTGCGCACTTCAACTAAAAGAAGATAACTTACTAATCGCAACGAGTCCGCCAAATGGAAAGGGTTTGTCGAGAATCGGCGAAGGTTTATCCAATTTAACGCTTAAAAAAGGAGAAGTCATCCAGGGAGAAAATTTAACAGAGTACTCTGATTTTGAACCCAACGTCACCCAATTTCAGTCTTTCGTCAGTGTACCCATAGAAGAATTTGGGACTCTCCAAGTGTTTTCCACAAGTAAGAATAACTTCACAGAATTCGATGTGGATCTTCTACAAATTCTTGGCAATCACCTGAGAGAACGTTTATCGCGTTCAAAACTGGAAGGTGAGTTAAGAGAAAAAGCAATCCAAGATGAACTAACAGGTTTATATAACCGACACTATTTAAATGAAGTGCTAGTAAAAGAAGTGGAACGTGCAGATCGTTACAACCACAATCTCTCGTTTCTAATGATCGACGTAAACAGATTCAAAGATGTAAACGACAGCTATTCACATGCGATGGGTGATCAAGTGTTAGCGGAATTAGGGAACGTAATTGAAGCAAACGTGCGAGAACCTGACACTGTCTTCAGATATGGAGGAGACGAATTTCTAATACTTCTTCCAGAAACGGGTAAAGACTCGGAGGTAGTCGCACGTCGTCTGCGGAACGAAATGCAAAAATGGAACGAGAAAAACGATCTTATCGATTTCCCACTATCTCTTGCTATGGGCACTTCACAATTTAATCCCGACAAAGATATAACAGTTGATGATACAATTAATAAGGCAGATCGTAAGATGTACGAAGACAAAGATAGTTGCAAGAAAGAGTAAACTTTAAGAGGAAGATTCCCTTACATTGCAATGGAGTTTTTGGTTAATAACTAGCGACACAACCATCTGTACGAGGCTCGGTCGCCCCAAAGAGTACTTTTTCGTCCTTCCAAATCATTTGGCCCCTCCCAAAGCTTCCACTATCTAAAGCCACTCCAATTTTATGACCCCTCCAATCCAAGGCTTCGGCCAAGTATCTAGGAAACCGCTGTTCAACTTCAACTTTCTTCCCTTCATCCCAGCGCCACCGAGGAGCATCTAAAGCAGACTGGGGATTCAGACCTCTGTCCAGAATATTGCATAGCAACTGTAAATGACCCTGTGGTTGCATATATCCACCCATTACACCAAATGGCCCTATCGGTCTATTTCCTTTAGTAAGAAAGCCGGGTATTATTGTATGATAAGTCCTTTTTCCGGGTTCTAGGCTATTGGCATCGCCGGGGTCTAACGAGAAAGTATTACCTCGATTTTGCAATGCAATCCCCGTACCCGGTACAACTAAACCGGACCCAAAACCCATATAATTGCTCTGAATATACGAAACCATATTCCCCTGTCCATCGGCAGTAGCTAAATATACAGTTCCCTTCTCCCCTGGGTGCTTTCCTTCGGGTTCCATAACGCCTTCGCCAATTTGTTTTTTTCTTTTGAGGGTACAGTCCCGTCCCAAAAACTCCTCGTAGGATACATCCATATACTTGGGATCAGTAATGTATTTCTTACCATCCATAAACGCCAGTTTAATCGATTCGATTTGTTTGTGGCAGTAGTCGGCAGCCATAAGAGGATTCAAATCGTATTCACTAAGAATATTAAGAGCAATCAAACTTACAAGGCCTTGGCCATTGGGCGGGAGCTCCCAGACATCGTATCCTCTGTAGTTTACGGTTATAGGATCAACCCATTTCGGCTCAAAAGACGATAAATCAGAACCCCTGAGGAATCCCCCTGTCTCTCGTGAAAACTGGTCTATTTTTTCAGCCAGTTTTCCCTGATAGAAAGAGTTTGCGTCTGTTTTTGCAATGGAGCGGAGCGTTTCTGCGTGATCAAGAGATCTCCATACATCACCGACTTGCGGAGGTTCACCATCCAAAGTAAACGTATCCAGCCAGCTCTCAAATAGTACACCTTCAAGGCCCGAATAAACATTATAAGCTTTCCTCCAGTACTTACCCAGAGTGGGTTGAATGGGATACCCTCTCTCAGCGTAATCAATGGCAGGACCTGCAACATCGCGTAAAGACAAAACTCCAAATCTAGAAGAAAGTTCAGCCCACGCGGCGGGAATACCGGGTACGGTAACTGGCTCCCAACCAAATTTGGGCATTGAATGAAATCCCCTTTTCTCTAAAGCACTACGAGAAATTTTGTTCGGTGAAGGTCCACTTGAATTGAGTCCATAGAGATCTCCATCAAACCAAACCTGAGCAAAACTATCCCCGCCAATACCATTTGAGGTCGGTTCTAATACAGTGAGGCTCATTGCGGTGGCAATAGCAGCGTCAACCGCATTACCACCCTTCCTGAGTACGGATAATCCCGCCTGCGCAGCCAGCGGATGTGACGTCGCTACCATACCGTTTGTCGACAATACAAGATTTCTCTTCGAAGAGTATCTATAGGACAAAGGATCAAACAGCGAGGGCATTAGAATGCTCCTTTATTTCCGAAACAGACTGATAAATTTCGCTGGAACGTATTCCGTTACGTACACTCGGGGGGATGCTCGTTGGAATCTTACTCCAGATAGTCTTGCGCTTTTAGCATCAACTTTTAAGACCACTGGTTCAGGAGTATGTCGCTTACCAACCTGAACCGCGTCCTCTGTGTTGCAAGAAAGATGAACTTTGCGACGTGCCTGGCTTTTTAAACCCTGCCTGAGAATCCTTTCTGCTGCACCGCTTGACGTACCGTGAAAAAGTACATCTACATCCACAGCGGGCAAATCGGTCTCAACATCGATGGAATGGCCGTAAAGAGCACGAACTGCATTATCCGTAATTTCATACCGACCCTTAGTATCCTCTTCAACTACCTCCTGCACATCCGAGCAGGTCAAGTCCGGCCACCGATTCTGCAATTTTTCCAACAATGAATCAAGAGAGATAAACCCCTCATCATCTATCTCCAAACCAGAGGGATCGTGGCGAAGCAGATACGCCATCATCTTACTTACTCTTTGTTTATCCATCACTCACCAATCAAGGTAAAACCCGGCTCTTTCCAAGAAAATAGACGTAACTACATAATGTCCGCAACTAGGCCAGCTACTTGTTGTAAAAACTCTTTGTCTTCCTCAGTGAAAGAGTTCATTAAGTGAGAATCAATATCTAGCTCCCCAATGAAACTGCCGTTTAAGAATATTGGTACTACTATTTCTGATTTAACCCTGGAGCTACAACTAAGGTAATTCTCTTCGTTAGAGACGTCCTGAACCACAACCTGCTGCTTTGTCTCAGCTGACTGGCCACAGATACCTTCACCATATCCAATTCTAGTGTATTCAGTAGCTTCCCCCGTAAACGAACCAAGCGATAAGGTTTTTTTCGACGGGTTGGCTAGGTAGAAACCGACCCAGTCATAACGGTCGATTCTCCGGTAAAGAAGGTCAGTAACTAATTGAAGTTTATCTTTGTTTTTAGAACGTGAGTTCACAACTTGTCTAATAAGCGCGAGCAGCTCGGAGAAATCCTCTTTATCGTGAGACATAGCGACCTCTAGGTTCCGGGCAACCAAAACCACTTACTTTCAGAAAAGAATGATCTTACCCAACGTAGCTTTCCATCAGTATTGAGAGTGTACTTTATCCAAGTAATCAGCCGCCAGATCGGCTACCCTCTCTCGCTTACGTTTCTTACGCTTTTTCTCCTTTCTCGCTAGATCTTCTGATTCTAGCTCCGTAGCTCTTTGTTTATTCTCTCTGTGAATGTTCTCGGCAATAATTAATCTCATCGCTCTCATCGGAGTGCTTGAAGCATAAAATCTACTTTGATCGCCGACTCCCAACAGTCTCCTGTAAGAACGATAGTATTTTAACAGGTCGTCCCATGACGTTTTCGGGTTGACGACATTACCCTCTCCATCTACATAACACCGTCTATATTTGTAGTCAGCTTTCATCGTCGCCTCTTTCAATTCTAGAATTCACAAGAACCACCCTTGCTTATAAAGCCAACCAAACTTTGGACTACTACATGCTTATAAAAGTATTCTAACAATTAACGTCACTTTTTCAAACTACCTGTCATAGTCGTTTCAACAACAATGAATCCGAATTTAGATTCATTGCCAATCTCATTGACTTTCAAATCTTACAAAATTATAAGTTAGTCAAGAACCCCGCCCCAATGGACGGGGCTTGAAAAAGACACATGAACAACAGAACCTTTAGGTCAATAACCGGAAATTGACCCAGCCGATTCCTCCCCAGGGCAAGCTCTGGGGCTTCCTCGGCTAATTTTGGTAACTTTCAAGCTTCTTCTTGAAATCCTCAATCAATCTGACGGGGGACGGATCGACCTTATTGAGCATCGCCAAATAAACCGAAAAGTAATCACCAAAGTAAACCTGGCCTAATATCCCCGTATACTTATCTCCCCGGGGAGCTTTTACGACTTCGTAGTCAATCTTTTCAGCGTCAAATATTTCCTGCATAATCTCCATTCTGTTTACATTGCGTTCTATATCAAAGTCATTCCTTAACAGTACTACCTTTGCATTGTCCAGCAAGGTATTATGAAGTTCATACCCCACAATCTCATTATGGTTCAATTCGGGGAACACGTTCCAGAAAGCAGGTTGTTTAGCGTTCTCATTAACTTGAGTTTTCCATCGGAACGCCACTGCTTCCGTGTTAAACTTCGTACCGTAAATAATAGGTATCTTGTCCCGAAATTCCTTCGCGATTTCTTTTGGTTTGTTATGTCGTACCTCTACCGAACTGTTCCAATCATCTCTCATACTCTCAAGAGCCTCAATTAGACTCTGTGTATCCAAAGTACCAGCAAAATTAGCACGTCGGAATATCTCCAACAATGGAAACAATATGTAACCGGTCGACGCCCTGGGTTGATGGCCTGTAGGTATTTTGATCATTGGCAAATCTCGTTGAAAGCAAAAGTCTTCCAGTAGCCCGCCGGTAGAAAGACATATCACATCCATCCCTCTACTCAAACCATCTTCTAACGCGGATAGCGTTTCCTCTGTATTGCCAGAATAACTGATGGCAACCAATAAATCATCACTATCAACATATCTGGGCAACATATACCCTCGATTCGAGACCACAGGAAGGTCCAACAACCTGGCCAGTAGGTCACCCGAAATGGCGGATCCACCCATCCCAGTAACAATAACTCGACCCAAACCTGTCAGATCAACCGGCAAATCTAAGTCGGCGCCAATAGACAAAGCCTCAGCACATTGTTCTGGAAAAGTATCCAGGTCCTCAAGCATTCCTTCGGGATCTAATTCTTTCATTTTCTCTTCATCATCAAGAATCATTTTTCTCCTCCCACTGCCTTGTCAAACTCCTTAGCTATCTGTTTCACCTGCTGTGCTTTCCCTTTCTTCATAACTAGCAAGGCCTTTTGGACGTTCACAACGACCAAATCTTCCACGCCTAGTAACACCGCAGGTTTGTCAGTTTCGTTATACACTAAACTATCCCTTGAATCCTGAAAAGAAACGTCTCCAGAATAATTATTCCCTCCTTCACTCTCCGGCAAAACCAGCTCCAAGCTAGGCCAATCACCAAGGTCGCTCCAACCAAAGGATGCAGGTATCACAACTGCATTCTCGGCTTTTTCCATTAAACCGTAGTCAATAGAAATCGATTCAAATTTATCATAAACCCCTTCCAGAACCTCATGTTCATCTTCTATACCAAAGGAATCTTCAATATCCTCCAACCCCGTGAGTATCGTGGGCAAATATTTTTTAAAACCTTGAAGTAACACGTCGGTTCTCCAGATAAAGGTTCCGCTATTCCAGAAATAATTGCCGGCTTCAAGGAACTTCTTAGCTTTAGCGTAATCTGGTTTCTCAGTAAAACTGACTACTTTCCTAGCAGGACTGTAATCATCTAAGAAGTCGCCCGCTTTGATATAACCATAACCAGTTGCAGGCTTGTTTGGTTCAATTCCCAGAGTTACATAACTCCCCTCGGAGTACGCAACCTCAGAAGCAAGACTCAGGATTTCCCTGAATTCGGATCCTTTTTTCACCAAGTGATCAGCGGGAAGAACTACCATAACAGAACTATCGGCCTCCAGGCCCAGATACTTTCGAGAGTAGATTGCGGAAAGACCAATGCATGGCGCTGTATTCCTACCAACTGGTTCTTCTATTATGTTCTGCTCTGGCAAATCGGGCAAACACTTTGACACAAGCTCTCCATGAGCCTCCCCCGTTACGACTAAAACCCTTTCCCGGGGAACAAAGGGCTCAATCCGTTTGAAGGTCTTTGATAGAAGGGATTGACCATCGATATCTATAAACTGCTTAGGTTTGGAGGAAGTGCTCAACGGCCATAAACGCGTCCCCGCACCTCCAGCCATAATCACTACGTAGATAGTAAAGTCAGCCATGTGATACCTCCTTTACAACTACTGGTTGATGCAAAATAATTATAAATAGTAATATCCAAGCATCCAAGCCGAAAAGCACGGGCAGGAACAAAACTTTTTGTTCCTAGTTTCCGGGGCTCTGAGTGCTCACTAGAATGTAACCTTCAACCCCGTAGCGCCAAAGAAACTAGTATAAATATTACCGGATTCCTTTATCCCCCAATTAAACCCAGATGTGAACGAGAAACCCCACATATCAGAAAAGGGATAGGAAGTCTCCGCCCTAGCAGTAAAATCGAACTCTTCTGTAGAAGGCACGTAATCCAGATCGAAACTAAATTGAGGGGTAAGATTAGTTATTATTTCCCAGTCGACTTGATCGAAAAGCCTGTAAGAAAAATCACTTTCAGATTCATAATCAATGCCAATTGTTACCTTGTTTCGCACGTTCGTAAAAGGTCGCCAACCAGATGAAAAAGCCAAGTTGCCGGTATATTGTGTTTGGTGACCGTAGGTTGGGTGTTGTAAACTTGTCCTCCCTAAACCATAGGACAAAGTTGGTGTAACCTGACCCAGGCTATAGTCAACTTTTCCAGAGAGCTGGTCCTTAATTTTGACCAACTGACTATTAATAGGTAATGTTGCTTTCCTGCTTAATGAAAGGCGAGCTTTAAGATCATCCACGCCAAGATTCCCACTAATCTTTCCAGATATCTTGTTAGCGGAACCAGAAAACTTCCAGGAAAAGAGAGTAGACGGTGAGAGGGTAGCAAGCCCCCAGTCTATTTTATCAAAATCTAAAGAAAGCTCTGTTTGGTTGGTTAAATCCACCTCGCCCGATGTAAGCAAATCGTCCACCTGTCCCTTATCATCCAACTGCACCTTTAAGCCATAATTCGATCCCAAAGGAAACCCCCGAGAAAGAGCAAAATCCCAAACCAACGTCTCTGCCTCCTCCTTCGTAAATGGTTCAAAGGCGAGGGGGACCGAATAAGAGAGATTAAAAGTGACGGACTCAATAAGGGTAATATTAGCTGACGACGAAAGGCTAGCATATATATCAGAACTTTCATCCTTCAGATCTATTTCATCTACGCCGGAGAGGCCGAATTCCAAATTCAATCTATCCTCCCAGAGACCTTTTATCCCCCGGAAGCTCAAACCAATCTCCCTAGTCTCATCCTGCTTCTCTTTCCAGTAAACCTCGGCACTACTGTTAACAAACCAATCCCACTCAGCCAGCAAGCTCGTGGTTGTAACCAGGGTGTTTTCTTCAGTTGAAAACGAAGTTAATGAGTAATCCCCGCTAGCTTCCAAGTTAAATCCTTTGAATAGCTCACCACCCAGAGAGACCCCAGCAATAAGGTTATCTGCTTCTGTAAATTTACCTATTTCTGAGTACGTTGGTTGACGGTACTCGGTGCCCGTAGAGAAGAAAAACTCCCTCGACCAGAGGGTAAAAGTCTTGGTTACATCCACGTTAGCTGCAACACCTCTATCCGTATGGAAAGTCGGATCAATATTTCGATAACGATTTTCATCCTTACCTGGTATAGAAGTGTCAGTTGAACTGTACTCTGTTAAATTATCCCTTAACAGATAAAGAAGTATATCGTAGTTATCTTGAGATGTATATCCTTTGCTACCGGCCCACACTCCCTCCTCAGATGCCAATATAGCTGTAATCTCTTTTTCCCCATACCTATGTGAAGAACCAATTTTTGAAAAACCACTATCAGTACCGTACCAGACTTCTTCCCCGCTTACCGCCAACGACATCACTGAAGAACTGGTTAACAGATTCACGGGTTCCAAGTTTTGATTAATCCTGGATATTCCAGCGGTAGTAACCACTAAAACATCGTCAAACTGCGCCTTCAACTCGACGACCTCTTGGGATAATAACGGGTCATCCTGAACGAGCTGTTCGGTTTCAAGATCAAACAGATATAACCCTTGACTAGTTCCAAACCAGAGATAACCACCGGTATATTCAATTTCAGTAACCGAAAGATCATCAAATTTGCTCGAAGTTATCAGACCCCAAGGATCATCCTCATCCAGATTGGTCAAACTAGCGCCAAAGACACCAGAACCCGTCGCTACCCAAGCAGTTTGACCATCAGTAGCCAGATCCAAAACCTCTAAATCATCCAAGTTGTCCAGATCGTAGTAACTTTCCCAGTTGACAGCCCTATCCAACGGCGATTCACCGACAAGCTCTATTGTAGTAATTCCCGAACTGACGGCAAGTACCAACAAGTTATCGACCAACAAAGCATCCGATACACAGGTACCAGCTAGCCCGTCTTGTGGACCATATGACAGCCAGTCTTCCCCTTTTAGGACTGTAAAACCATCTTGATGAGCAAATAAGGTTAAGTCATAACCACTCTCCGATAAGCTAAGTACATCGTTAATTCTATTCGTTAGGTTCTTTCGCTGGTTATCTCCAACAGGAAACTCGTTAATGCTCCCGCTGATCTGAAAGTTAATATCCCAGCCATTCTGTTGATACTTACCATCGACACCGGCAACAGTGTGAACATTAGGCATTATTGGGATTTCGGCGGATATATCTTCGCCAGCTTGGTCACCAGCTTGAAAAGTGCTGACAGTAAGTCCTAGCCCGTAATCAGACTTCATTTTCATGGTGAAACCATATAAGTTTCTTGGGTACTCAGCATAACCACCAATTCCTCCACGGGCCCTCTCGTAGTCAACTTTTAATTTATCATCGGGGCCAACCTCTCTAAACACAAGCAACGAGCCCGTCTCATAGTCGATCGTGTAATCCGTATTTTTGGTAAGTAAATCGCCATTTAGATAAACGCGTTCACTATTGGGGGCCACAGAAAATCCCAACATGTACATGTTTCCTGATATCTCGTATTGGAAAGACACCTCTATCTTCTTCTTCTTCAGCTCATTGAAAAAATCCTGGGGGAAATCCAAATCAATTATTCCCTGATCCGTAAACAATTTATAACTGTAATTTGGTAAAGATCCCACCGACGTCCATTGGTTATTTTTGTAGACTTCTACAGAGAGTGAATCCTCCTCAATGCTCGTCTCTTCCAGCGAATAAAACCTATAAAGCTCATAATTTGATAATTGCAGTTTCTCATCCCCCACTACCAACCTTACGTATTCTTGAAGCTGGCGGAGAAAATTCAGTTCGTATTTCGTGTTTTCGTTAAATGGGTACTCTTTTTGCTCCTCGTCCGCTTGGTCCTCGTTATAGTCTGAAATATAGCTTTTTATCCTGGATCGGAGGAGGGATAACCTACTGGCAGTTAAAATAAGAAAATCCTTCTTAACATTAACCACTTTAAACCGGCCTGAACTAACTTCTTTACTGTTTTCGACTTCAATCGTATCCTTTAAATAGCTAAACCCCCAATCTGCCAGAAAATCCCACAGCCCCTGAGAGAGAAGAAAATCCAGGGTGGGATCCGTAAATCCTTCCACGTACTGCTGATCCAAGCCGAAATGCTCGAGGCCCTTAATATTTGTCTTATAACCTCTCTCTACAAGTCCCTCATCTGTCTCATAGAGGCTGAAAGTAACCTCGGCCTCAGCAGTTTTGCCATAAAACACCTCAGTTTCAGATATACCTTGGAGCCGTCCCAATACTGTTTCAAGCTGGGATTCTTCCACCTGGCCGGAGAGCCTCAATCCAAGTAATTTTTTGTTGTAAACAGTAAAATTATGCTTCTGACCCACGGAAAAGTTCCCAAGAGTACCATCCCAGTTGTCCGTATCCATAGATAATCTAAATTCCTGTAAATAACCTGGCTCGCTGTCGTTCAAATCGGCAGCAACTGAAAAATAGTCCCCAAGTTCCCCTGATAGGTCAACGACTAATGATTGTTGTAATGAAAAAGAGTCGTCAGGGTAACCAACTCTAGATAGGCTGGTTCCGTCACCCAACCCGAATTTGAGGTCCCAGGTCTTTTTTCCCGCCAACTGAATTTTAAATGACTCAGTCTGAACTGTAAGCGGGTGTGCCTCCAGACCAACAAGTAGAGTGATTACAAAAGGAATATATAGAAAAATTAAGAAGAATTTATTCCAGCGAGACCTTATATGCACAAAAATCAACCGGTATATCAAAATCTATAAGTTAGAGACACTTTATGACTACCATCAATCCCAGTGTGATAAGCAATATATGCCCAATCCAACCTGACAAAATCTAAATCAATAGACGAACCAATCGTCACCCCACTTTGATTGTAACCAGCTCTTACACCCAAAGAGTCAGCCCAAACCTCGATACCCACATACGGCTTTAAGAAAGAAAGGTCAGCGTTGATCAAGTCATCAAACTCCGATTCGAGATCAGACAACATGACCACACTGACGTTCGTGGTCACCATAGTCCGATAAGAAACACCCAATCGAATAGCCCGGTTAAATTCTTCCTTATAAGAATTTCCATACCTCAAATCACTCGAAAGAGCATTTTCGAAAATAAGACCAAACCTAAAACCAGCACCTTTCGCTAGCAATGCAGGCTCCACCGACCATCCAAACCCATCACCTGCAGAGTCAATAGATAAGTGGGAATAATAGTATTTCAACCGGGCGCCAAAAGACAAATTATCAATTAGGGGGAGGCCAAAACCTACAACCCCTCCACTGCTCAAATAAGTAAAATTATCGCCTGTAGGGGCGCTGAATTCGTTAGGGATTTGTATGAGACTTGAAGATAGAATAGTCATGTTTAATCCAAAATACTTGCCGGCCAACCCCAAACCGCCGTAATCGATCAACCCAAATTGAGGGGACCAAAGAGACGTAACTCCGACCCTATCAAGGTAAGCGAGAGCAGCGGGATTATAGAACACTGCATTTTCATCATCAGCCAAACTGGCAAAGGCCCCACCCATCCCCATGGGACGCGCTCCCATTCCCAGATCAAATATCGCGGCCACGTTATCACAACCTCCCCCTGCCCCGGACGAAGAGTATCCAGCCAGGGAAGAGCAAACTACCAGCAAGGGTAAAATAAAGAAAAAGACAAGCGATTTACCCGCAATCCTTTTTCGGCTAAACATGTAATTATCTCCTTATCACAAGTCTACTCAAATCGGAGCATCGATCTTCAATCCTGATCAAGTAAATATAGAGTCCGTTTGCAAGTGGTATGCCATCATCGTTTTTTAAATACCACCGATACTTCAAACCGTCGGTCAATTCGCTTTCGTCAATCTCCTTGACAACCCTGCCAAGAACATTATAAATCTCAATCCTTAACTTCGCAGCACCTTCGGGATAACTATAAAAAAGATCCGCGTATTCCTGAGCTGGGTTTGGAGTAGCTCGAATCCACAGATCTTGATCCAGTTCATCGCCTGAAATCCCGAAACTAAATACACTTTTTCCCACGTTCAGTTTACCCCATCCCCACTCGTTATTGGGCAAGAACACCCCTTCGGAATCTGTTGTCTCACATAGCCGAGCGGTTACTTCAGCACCAGTGGATTCTGGTGCTGCATACCAAACTAAAGCAGTCGCACCAGCGACGTGAGGTGCAGAAACACTGGTGCCAGCCATAGACCAGTGCAAGCCGTCTGAAACTAGATAAAAATCATCAACATTCGCTGATCCAGATAAAGTAGATACCACCCACGCCCCAGGTGCAGAAACATCCGGTTTAACTCTTCCATCCCTCGTTGGACCTTTGCTTGAATAATCAGATAAGCTCCCAGCTGGAAAGCCGAAAACGGATTTCCCGTCCCAACTATTTCTCGTATTAAATGAGCCCACCGTTATTACGTCCCGAGCGTTACCTGGCTCTGCAATCGTCATCTTCGTATTGCCCTCCGAAAATTCGATATCCCTACAGGCATTTCCGAGCAAATTACTGCTTACCCACATATCCAATCGAGACGACGAAGCTGCCCGAATACGCAATCGCCAATTGCCTGGATCAGGAGGGGTATCTGGTTGTAAATCACCAACCCGAACAAACAATTGAGTATCACCAGTAATGGTCGATGGGCCATTAGAGATAAGCACGCTACCGCTGCTCATTACAAACGAAGCCGCTTCACCCTTACCTACCCAATCAGTCTCAGCCTGATCTGGACCAATTACCTTGGCCTCTATATAACCACCACTGTCGTAGTACCCATCGAGATTAAAATGATCGGAAACTTCAGAAGAAGGACTATAAACTGGAAGGTAGATCGAGTACTCTTCACTCATTCCTAGATACGTATCCACTCCAAGATGAATATTTTTATCGCCGGAATTCCCGGCTGAAACCACTATAATGTGGCTATCGGAAGAGAGATTCGTCAATGTTTCCTCGAATAAAGACGTTCCATCGTGTGGACCGTACTGGGTTCCCAATGAAAGATTTGTAACAACCACGGGCTGGCCGAGTTCGTAAGCTTTTTGTTCTATGTAGCTAACCCCATCCAGGACAGAACTTGTTGAAAAAGTCGTCTTCACGGAGATCAAAGATGAATCAGGAGCCATGCCCACGAACCCGAGATCTGAAGAAGACCCATCCCCACTAGCTATCCCGGCAATGTGAGTTCCATGACCTTCTTCATCCACCTCTCTTACTGCTCCCTCTGTAGGACCCAATCCCGAGCGGATATCCTGTTCTATCTGGCTTTTCGAGTATTCACTCCCGTAACTGTAGCCATTTGGCGGTAACCCATAGCCATCCGTCTGATCCCATATAAATGAAATCCGGGACGTCTCCTCTCCGGGGATTTGACCGTCCTCGTCACGGCGGAAATCCAGGTGATCGTAATCAATACCGGAATCGACGAACCCAATAATCACGCCTTCGCCACGATCCATTGGCTGGGTATTGTGTAAAGACGCCGCATTAACAGCAGGTACACTCTCCGTAAGTAAGGGATACACGGGTCGTGAGGAAGCAAGATATTCCACATCGTCGGCTGCCAGAAGAGATGAGATGGAATTTACATTGGCTATCGCAGTCGCAATTCTGCCCATGGTGGAAGTAATGGTCAATCCAGGCATATCTACATATATGGCAGGTTTTGTAAATTTTGCTATTACCCCAATGTCATACATACCGGTTTTGTCAAGCTCCTTCTCCGTAACCCTGTTTCGCGAGCAAGTACCTTTGATCCCGGCAGATGCAGGGAAAAATAAATTATCCCTGTACAGATCAATTGAACCAATAAAAGATTCCAGTTTTAGCTCAGTGTCAGATAAATTAGATACTCGCTGTTGTCTATCAAGTATATAAGCAATAATTGGATCGGCTTTTCCAACTGGCCGGTAAGATTGGCCAACTACTACATATCCCAACGAGAAGACGAATATGCAGATTAAGAAACAATAAACCGGATTCGACAATCCACTGGTATTAAATCTATCCATTACATATCGGTGCGACTTGTTGTCAATAATTTCGCAGGACCAACATCAAGATTACATGGATAAGTTCATCCAACCCACAAGCATTTCTAATAACTACTGCAGCAGTAGACCAAGTTACGAAGTTAACTAATGGTATACTGGATTTGCGGCTAGATCAAATCGAGTCAGTAAAATAACGGTGGGGGAACGATATCCCTAAGGGTCAAATCTCGAAAAGACTGGCACTAAACGTATCTGATCACGATTAATGCTCTGAAGGACCTCCGGTAATTTTTCCAAGAAGCTACTTAAGTAATTCACTTTGACCAAAAGCTTCAATTCGTATTCGCCACTTTTTGGATTCGGATGTAGTTTCACCGGACCAAGCACAACATTAACCCCTGCCAGCCCGGCAACTCTATCCTTCAAATCAGTGGCAATAGCCCTAACTTCATCCTCTTCGGTTGCTTTAACGTGAACCTCAACCAGATCAATAAAAGGTGGGTAGGCTAGTCTTTGTCTTGAAGCAAGCTCATCTTGATAAATTCTTTTCCACTGGCGCGAGCGCACGGCACTCACTACGGGATTATCAGGATGATAACTCTGGGCAACCAAAGTACCATCCTTTCCGCCCAAATCTAATCCACGAAGAACCTTCTTGATAAACCTTTCCGTAGAGCGATAACTCGACCAGTCTAACACTAAGTCTGGATCCAGTAATCCTACAAGCCCTACCTTGTGATAAAGAAAGTAACTAGCAGCAACCCATGTACCCATCAATACATCAAGCTCTCCGGTCAACAATTTACGAACTAGCTGGAAAAGCTGGTATGGGCCACTCGTTCTGGAATCGAACCTCTCTATGGAAGCGGACGGCAAAAAATCAGTTAATTCTGACTCAACTTCTTCCAAACCAGCTGCGAGGAAATTCAGGTTTTCGCCGCCACAGTTCGGGCAAGTTACCAGTTCCTCCTTATATCCACAATATGGGCAAAAGCCAAAATGGCCCGAACTAGTAAATTTTAAGGCTACCTCACAATTTGGACACTTCATCACTTTCCCACAATCACCACATATTATGACATTTGATTGCCTGGTCCGCTCACCGATCAACAAGACGGGCTCATCCTCGGAAATGGTTTCAAGCACCCTCTCTTTCATGACGTTACCTAAACTGCGTGTACCAGCTAAATAGCTGGTGTCTTCGATGATTAAATCAGCTGTTCCCGCGGCTTCAGGGAAGAAATACTGAGTTAAAGAAGTTGCCTTTCCACGAGTGGAAGCATAATACGTGGATACAGAAGGGCTCGAGTCTCCGAGTAGAATTGGGACATCTTCTAATCTCGCTCGATACAGAGATATATCCACAAGGTTTCCTTTGGGGTCCTGCTCAGTTAACGCATAATTCCTGTCGCCCTCCCCGTCCACGACTATCCCACGAAGGTCAGGAAAAGGTAAATAGATCGCATTTATGACCCCGACAACTACGTCTGGTTGGCCAGACTGGACCAGTTGCCAGCGCCTGGATATTTCTCCTGCTGACAACCCACTATGGTAAGCATAACAGCTGAGACTCAATTTTCTGTTGATCAACCTTTTGGTTTCCTCAGCCCTGAACGTATTGGGAACGAGCACCAACACGCTACCTTCAGATGCTAGCTTATCTATACAGTTTAGGTACACCTGCAACCTTGATCTCAACTCTCCAGGAACGGTAAACACTCCAAAAGTATTAGTTCGAATTCTCGCCTTCCCCTGACTTCCTTTGCCTTTGGCAAGCGCGATGGTTAAGTCAGACCACACGGAATCATCAGAGAGATTCGGCACAGACTTTTCACGCACCAATCCCTTTCCTATCAAAGAGTCGATAGGAGACCTAGAACATCTTGCTTCATCTAACAATCTTCGTTTAGTCATGTAACCATCGGTCGATAAAAGCAACTTCAATAAAGCGGCCTGCTTTGGCGCGCGGGAACCGAATTCCTCGACAAAATCTTTCACCCGTGAAAAGGTAGCGTTAATGCCTATAACCTTTTTCTTCCTTGGATTAATAGAAAGATCAGCGGGAATCATGCGGTTGAAAACCTGTCCTAATGGAGTGAGTGTGGATTCGGAGAGCCATTCTGCCAGCTTAATTAAATTATCAGACAGTGGAACAGGAGAAAGTAACCGGGATATCTCGCTGTACTCTCCCTCATAACTTCCTTGTTCTTGGAGGTCAAGAACCACACCATGTTCGGCCTTATCTCTAAATGGAACCTCGCATATAGAACCCTTGGTCACTTCTCCTGCCAGTTCCGAGGGAACAGAGTATTCAAATATTTTGTCTATAGGTAAGAAAACGGCGACCCGAGCAAACTTTTTTCTCGCCATCTCGATCTCGGACTCCCCTGAATTAAGAACTACGCCAGGAGAGATATCGTATCACGCCGGACAGATTCATCAACAGCTCTTCTTCGGTAAAACCATTACCGAGCCACTGGTCAAAGTTCCTGACTACCCACGAATCTAACTCCTCCCGTGGGGTTCCAGCTAAGTACTTATCCCGAATAGAATTAACCCAATCCACCAGAAGTTCCTGGTATTTGTCCATCAACTCGAGTGGGTTCTTTCTTGTTCCAAAATGGGGGAAAAGTAACGTAGATGGTCTTTTCTCCTTCATTTTTTCCAAACTGGATATACTTTCCTCCAGATTGAAGGACGGAGGTGGGGTAGTAGGTATAAGCTGGTGATCCACGTAAAGCCCGGCACTATCACCGGGAAACATTATTCGAGATTCTTTCTCTAAATAGGAGATATGATGAGGAGCATGACCTGAGGTGGGTAAAGCCAAGAGATCTAGATCCCCAATGGAAATGGTGGTTTCGTTCTTAATAGGAACGATATTTTTTTGAGGTACCGGTGCTAACGTACCATACTGAGGAAAGCGGTCGCCAGTAGCTTGTTTTACGCTCTCAATCAGGTCAGCTGGATCGACAAGATAAGGAACACCGCGCTCATGTACGTAAACTTTTAGGTCGGGAACCATCCTGACCAGCTCGCCAGTTGCGCCAGCATGATCAAGATGAATGTGAGTAAGTACAATACTGGCTAAGTCTGAAAGGTCAGCTGAGCCTTCCGTAAACCAGCTCTCTATTGCTGAAACTGCATTTGATGTACCAGGATCTACCAGTGCAAGCTCGGAACAACCAATAACATAACTTGCTCCATAGTTTTGGTAACCAAATAATCCTGTATCTATAAGGTGCACGTGTTCAGGTAAGCTCATCTTTTTGGAATACCTTGGTCTATGCTTGATTAATTAACGTCTGCTCTGCAGAGTTCAATAGACTTCGATCGTCCTCGTACGTAATCACGTCCAAACACTCTTCATGGGAAAGCCACTTGAAATCGACGTGTTCTGGAGACAATTCCACTTCTCCATCAGTGACCCTGGCTAAGAAATATACTACCCGTTTTCTAACAATTTCTCCTTCTCGGCGAATGTGATAAGCTACCTTCTCACGAAAGCCACTGACAAATTTCTTTACGGACAGGTCGGTTTCTTCGGATAGCTCCCTTACTGCGCTTTCCTTTAAACTTTCACCAGTTTCGACGTGCCCCTTCGGAAAACTCCAATGCCCCCCATTAGCGTGCTTTATTAACAAATACTTGTGGGTATTAGAAAAACAACGATAAGATATTACACCAGCAGAAATTTCTACCGCGGTTTGATCATCAGGACAGGTCAAGTTCATTCCCGGTTTTATCTAGAGCTTTTGGAGCAAGCCCTAAGCCCCGTAACTCCCTGACCAGCACTTTAAAGGATTCGGGAATTCCTGGTCTAGGCATGGGTTCGTCCTTTAATATCGCCTTGTACAATTTTGTCCGGCCGTGAATGTCGTCGGACTTTAAGGTCAGCATTTCCTGCAAGGTACTCGCCGCCCCGTAAGCTTCAAGAGCCCATACCTCCATTTCTCCAAAACGCTGGCCACCAAACTGTGCCTTACCGCCGAGAGGTTGTTGAGTAATTAAAGCATATGGGCCGGTAGATCTGGCGTGCAACTTCTCGTCAGCGATGTGTTCAAGCTTGAGAACGTACATATAACCCACGGTAATTGGCCTATCGAAAGGCTTTCCTGTTCGACCATCTCTCAGAACCACTTTGCCATCGTCGTTCGAACCGTCACTTAACCCTGTTTGTGCCTGGGCCTTTGAGAGTTCCTCTAGCACTTCCCCCTCTTTGGCTCCGTCGAACACGGGTGTAGAAACGTATTCATCTTTTAAAGAAGCCAACCAGCCCAAGTGGGTTTCAAACACTTGACCTAGGTTCATCCGGGATGGAACACCCAGTGGGTTCAATAAAACGTCCACGGGTGAGCCATCCGGCAGGAATGGCACGTCTTCCTCGGGCAGTATGTTGGAGATAACACCTTTATTTCCATGTCGTCCAGCCAGCTTATCACCAATCGAAATCTTCTTTCGGGTGGCCACGTAAACCTTTACAAGCTCGTTAATCCCCGTATCCAGCTCGTCTCCTTCATCACGAGAAAACCGCTTAACTCTAATGATTTTTCCTTTGCCGGCTGTGGGAGGGAGCTTGAGCGACGAATCCTTGACGTTCCTGGCCTGTTCTCCGAATATAGACCGGAATATCTTTTCTTCGGGGCTCGGCTCAGATTCACCTTTGGGAGTTATTTTACCTACTAACACGTCACCTGTTTCGACTTCTGTCCCTTCTCGAATTACTCCCCGTGAATCAAGATTTTTTAAGTCTTCTTTACTGATGTTGGGTATATCATCAGTTATTTCTTCCGGACCGAGTTTCGTTTCCTCTGCCTTGACCTCGAATTCCTCTATATGTATAGAATCCATGAGGTCTTCTTTTACCAACCGTTCCGATACGACTATTGCATCTTCGTAGTTGTAACCTTCGAACGGCATGAAGGCAACCCTGAGATTCCGGCCAAGGGCAAGTTCACCATGATCACTTGTAGAGCCATCAGCCAACACGTCACCTTTCTCTACATTATCACCTTTCTCAACAAGAGGCCGTTGGTGAACCAAAGTGTCCTGGTTTGAGCGGGTGAACGTCTTCAAATTATAGGATTTGACGGTGTCAGTGCCTTCTTCAACGTCGATTCTATCAGCGTCCACGTACTGGACCTTCCCCGGCTTCTCAGCAATAACCAGCATTCCAGAATCCTCGGCAGCTTTGGCTTCCATGCCTGTTCCAACAAAAGGTGACTCCGGGTTACATAATGGAACCGCCTGCCGCTGCATATTTGCACCCATCAACGCTCTATTTGCGTCGTCATGCTCCAGGAAAGGGATTAACGAGGCAGAAGCTCCAACAATTGCCTTCGGAGACACACCGACAAAATCCACATCCTCCGGTCTCCCAAGCTGGATATCTTCCTTGCCAGTCCGGATCTCTATCCTATCGCCAACCAGATACCCATCCTCATCTACTTCCGTTGTCGATGGTGCAATTCCGTACTGCTCTTCTTCGCCAGCCATGAGATATTCAATCTCTCCCGTCACTCGACCTTCTTCAACCTTTTGATAAGGCGCCTCAATAAAACCATATTCGTTGATATGGGCATAATTTGCCAGCGAGGTTATCAACCCAATATTTTGTCCTTCGGGGGTCTCAATTGGACATACCCTTGAATAATGAGACGGGTGAACGTCTCGCACTTCTAGCTTCGCCCTGCGTTGACTCAAGCCACCCCCTAAGGCATTAAGTCTTCTTTTATGAGTCAGCTCTGCCAAAGCATTCGTTTCCTCGAGAAACTGGGAAAACCTTCCCGTGTAAAAGAACTGATTGAGCGAAGATTGAACGGGCCTAGTTGGGACGATGTCACGAAGGGTGTCGTCATCATCCAGACTAAACTTAGATAATTTATCGGCTGTAGTTCGGACAACTCTATTTAAACCCCTTTCAAAAGCCGCTCTAGCTGCCTTGCCGGGCAAATTCACCACTTTATTTGCCAGATGATCTTTTTCATCTAATAACTCTGGATTGTAAGGAACCTGTAACAGCAAATCGAGCGACCTGAAGATATCCTTCTCTGTTAACGCTAAAGTCTCTTCGTCCAATCCAAGCTTGCTATTGGCTTTAAACCTGCCAACCTCTGAAAGAAGGTAGTTTTCTTCGTCAAAGAAAAGTCCGTGTATGTAATTCTCCATTTTGGTGGTAGAAACGCGACCAGTAGGTCTCAACTTGGCATAGATAAACCTGATTGCTTCTTCTTTAGTCCGTAAGTCATCTCTCTTCAGAGTGTTCCCAATATATCTATCCAAGAAAGAAATCGACTCGTTAGTGCCCTCTTTGACTATCAAGGCCACGTCCTCTTTTCTGAGTTTCTCACCAGCGTTAATCAATAATCCATCATCGCTCGTGACGTCCTCAGCCAAAACGTAGTCCACGTAGTCCAACAAATCTGCTTCCTTAACGGGGTTGACCTCGAAACTATACTTGGAATATATATCCTCCTGATCCATCCCCAAAGCCCTCAGAAACACAGTTATCGGAACCTTAGCTTCCCTGTCCAGATTAGCGTAAACTCTCTCCCTATTATCGTCTAAAATCAATTCGAGCCATGCACCGTAATCTGGTAGGATGTGTGCTTTATACTGGTTATTGCGCTCTGCTGTAATGTAAACACCAGGTGCTCGAGCCAATTCGTTGACCAAAACGTTTTCCGAACCATTGATCAAAAACGTTCCCTTTGGTGTCATTACGGGTATATCCGCAACGTAAAGTTCATTCTCCGCAACAACCTCACCTTCGTCGTCTGATAAGCGAGCCTCGACCCGCAACGGCCTATCGTAGGTCAGATCTTTATCAGCACAATCACTAACGGAGCTTCGAAGATCTCCCAAGGACGGATTGAGGAGTTCTAAGCTGAAGTTTGTCCGACTACTCGCCTTGATGGGGGAAACTTCGCTAAATGCTTCCTCAATGCCAGTAGTTAGAAATTTAGTATAAGAGTCTTTTTGATCTTTGAGTAAATCGGGTGGTTCGATTGCTTCACCGTACGTGCTGAAATCCGTTCGTTCCCTCAATCTATATCCCTCCTAGAGCGACAAAACCACAGATGACTAAATCATTATCTAAGTTCAATCTCAGCGCCAAGTTCCTCTAATTCGTTCTTTAACTTGTCAGCTTCCTCTTCCTCCAAATCTTCCTGTATGGTACTTGGTAAATCGTCAACTAAAGACTTACATTCCTTCAAACCTTTACCGGTTATTTCCTTCAGCTGTTTAATCACCTTGATCTTTTTTTGACCGGGATTAGTAAGAACCAGATCTATGGTGTCCGCTTCCTCAGCTCCTTCACCATTGCCGCCAGCTCCAGCTTGAGGAGCTGCTGCAACGGGAGCAGCTGCTTCTGCTGAAACGTCAAATTCCTCTTCAATAGCATCTACTAACTCCGTCAACTCTTTAATTGTCATGTTTCCCAGTGACTCAACTATTTCTTTTGTGTCCATAACAGACCTCCTGTGTAACTTCTAAAAGTTCTACCTAAATTGTGCCATTTTCTCTCTTACGGCCGACTTCTAAACAAGAATGCAAGACAAAATTACCTATCATTCATCAACTTAGTTTTTTCACCCAGTAGATAGCAGGTAATTTAAGTTTCTTCCGCGACAAAAACCCAACTCTTAAGTGTTCAGCACTTAATTGAGCTGCCTCACGGGACCAAATATCGTTCACTTACCAATTATGGAAAGTTGGTCTGTATATTAACTTAAGTCCTCCAAGAAGGTATCCTCAACCAGGTGCTGGAGGACCAACTTTTTCTTATCAAGTTATTCGGATACTTAAACATAAATCAAATTCCCGGATAAAGCCTGCTCAAATTGGGTTCTAATAGGCAACAACCTCACTAATATCTGAAGGATTATTCTTCTTTCCCTTTCTTTACTTCATTCAAGACTAGGGCCAGATCTCTTACTTTGACCTTCAATGCATAAGCCAGCTGCTGTAATGGAGATTTTAGACCTATTGCTACCTGTGCAAGTAACTCTCCCTTCGACGATAATTGGGAAATGTTTTCTATCTCGCCAGGACCAACAAAATCCCCTTCTATAATTCCACCTTTATTTGCAAAAACATCATATTCATGTTCGGTATCAAACGAGATTTTGAACGGTAATACCGGATCTTCATATCCCATAGCTATACCTGTAGGGCCCTCGAACAGCTCAGACAATTCTTCGAAACCCAACTCTTCCGCGGCAATTGCAGCTAACGTGTTCTTTATTACCCTGTATTCCACTCCCTTTTTGGTAAACAACTCCCTCATGCTGTTCATCTCATTAGCGGATAATCCACGATAGTCCGAAAGCACTATCCCAGCAGCATTTTCAAGTTTCTTCTTTAATTCCTCAACTTCTTGCTTTTTTGACTGCGTCGGCATATTTCACTCCTTAAAATTCCCCTTAAATTAAGCCATCAATAGCCTAACCGAGAGCCCCTAAAGTTTCCTTCTATACACTTCCTCGCGCAACTGTTCGACAGATAATTTTATGCCGGGCCCCATCGTTGAGGAGACTGTCACCTTTTGTAAATACCGCCCCTGAATACCGTCATCCGGCCGTTGGTCATAAATTGACTTACCAATTTCTATCAAGTTTTCACGGAGATCGGTAACTGGGAAAGAAGATTTCCCAATTAGCACATGGATTACGCCGTATTTATCAGTCCTAAACTCAACCTGACCCTTTTTTAACCTGGCAACAGCTTCACCAATCTCGTCAGAAACTGTATTGGACTTAGGTGAAGGCATCATTCCTCTAGGTCCTAAAATCCGCCCCAATCGACCAATTACGCTCATCATGTCGGGGGTAGACACTACCTCATCAAAATCCAGCCATCCATCTTCTATTCTATCAGCTGTTTCTTCGTCTCCTATATAATCAGCGCCGGCTTCCTCAGCCTCCCGCCTCTTCTCACCTTTTGCAAACGCTAACACCTTTACGCTTTTGCCCGTTCCATTTGGCAAAAGAGTACTGCTACGGATCATTGTTTGAGAGGGATTAACGCCTAGGTTAAAAGCCACTTCTATAGTCTCGTCAAAGTTTGCAGTTGCAGTTTCCACAGCGAGTTCCAATCCCTCGTCGAGAGAATAAATATTCTCGAAATCTACCTTGTCGGCGATTGTCTTATATCTTCTACTCACGATTCAACCACCTCAACACCCATGCTGTTAGCTGTTCCTTTGATAATTTCCTTAGCCGATTCCATCTTGTAGGTGTTCAAGTCGGGAAGTTTCGTCTCAGCTATTCTTTTCAATTGTTCCTCTGTGATTTTTCCAACTTTTTCCATGTTTGGTTGTCCCGATCCACTTGAAATACCCGCTGCCTTCTTTATCAGCTCAGAAGCCGGTGGCTCCTTCGCCACGAAAGTAAAACTCTTATCTGTATATATCGTTATGTCAACAGGTATTAATACCCCAGGTTCCTTGTCTCCGGTCTCAGCGTTGAACTTATTACAAAAATCCATAATGTTAACTTTGTGCTCACCAAGAGCAGGACCTACCGGTGGTGAGGGATCGGCTTGACCAGCTGGAATCTGTAACTTTAATTCTGTCTCGACTCGTTTAGCCATTATTCCTCCCTATTAAATTTTCTCTATTCCTTCGAAACCGATGTCTACCGGAGTTTCTCGGCCAAATATCTTAACGTTGACAGTTACCTCTTCAGTCTCCTTATCTATCGCCGTAATTTCTCCAGTGAAATCAGCAAATGGTCCCTCCACAATTTCCACGACCTCTCCCACGTCAAAGTCGACTTCGATACGCGGAGTACTAGGAGCAGTTGGCGCTTCTATCAAACCAGCCAACCTTTTTATAACCTTCATCTCTTTTCCACGTATCGGTATTGGATGATATCTAGATCCCACAAACCTCACTGCTCCCCTAATATCATCAATCAAATCAATCATCTGTTCTTCCGGAAGATCCATCTTTACAAATACATAACCAGGAAATAACCTACGTTTTTCCACAGGTTGAACGGTAACCACTCGCTTGTCTTTGTATTCTTTAACTTTGACCATTCCAGACGACGTCGACTTAATTACATCTTCCTTCTCGATCATGTCACCTTCGTTTAACTCGTCACCCTCCCTCAACCTAACCAGGCACCTTTCGGGAATTATCAACTCTTTTTCAGAACCATCATCGAGAATAAACGTAATTTGTTTAACTCTATCTCTTAAAGCTATTTTTCCCTTTATACTAACAACAAACTTTTCCTCCTGATCTGAGGTCAAGGGGACGCCTGATCTTATCTTCTCGCCCTTCCTAATATCCCTTCTAATCCTTTTATCCTTAGGGATAAGGTAAGTTTCCTCCGTCCTGTTTGTCATCTCTATGATTACTCTTTGCAGAGACTTAATCTCTTCTACCAAGCAATCCCACTCTATATGTTTGGGTTTCTTTCGTGCAAGTGGGTCATGCCTAGAAAGCCGTTCGTTTGCCTCGACTAATAAATCGTAGTTGTAAGGTACTCTATATTCATTCGACTTACCTCTCCGGCTACGAGAGGTAATTACCTCTTCAATAGGCACCACACAAAAATCCCGCTTGCCGTCCTCAGCAAAACTCTTTACCTGACCTTCAAGCCCACGGTTTTCTATACGCCTCTCAAGCTCCTGCTTAACCTTTAACTCTGAGCCCGCGTAGGTTTGAATGGCGTACCATTTTTTCATGCTCAACCACTTACTCCAGTTTTAATTAGCTGTTTCGCAATTTAGTAGAATCAAAGAGGTATATAAAAATATCACAAAGACAAGACCTGCTTAATGATGCGCTGATAAACCAAATCCACACCACCAATATATCCAGACAGCAGCACAACCATTATCAATATAAGAATGGTCATAGTAATTACTTCAGATTGGGTAGGCCAACTAACCTTTCTTATCTCCGATCTTACATTCCTTAAGAATCTATTAAATCTATTTATCCAATTCACGCTTATAGCACCTCAAAACAACTGGCAGGCCCGGGAGGACTTGAACCCCCAACCTTCGGATTTGGAGTCCGGCGCTCTGCCAATTGAGCTACAGGCCTGTATAGTGTAGAAAATCACTTGTCGTGGCTACTTCTCCTTATGAACTGTATGGGCTTTACACCACTTACAGTGCTTCTTTAACTCCAATTTATCCTTATCGTTACGTGGATTTTTAACAGTGTGGTAGTTTTGCCTGCCACATTCACTACATACTAAAATTACCTGTTCCTTGTGCATGAAACTTAGCCTCGGTTTATTCCAATACTTCCGTAACTACGCCAGCACCTACGGTTCTGCCACCTTCACGGATCGCAAATCTCAAACCTTCTTCCATAGCAATATGCTCAATTAACTCAGCTTCCAAATTAACGTTATCCCCAGGCATGACCATCTCAACACCCTCAGGAAGAGTAATACTTCCTGTCACATCGGTTGTCCGGAAATAAAACTGTGGCTTATACCCATCGAAAAACGGTGTATGACGCCCGCCTTCATCTTTGCTTAACACGTATACTTCCGCCATAAAGTGTGTATGTGGAGTTATGCTTTCAGGGTCTGCCAGCACCTGTCCCCGTTCGATATCCTCTTTATCCATTCCTCGTAACAGAACACCAACGTTGTCGCCGGCTATTGCCTCGTCCATCGTCTTGTTGAACATTTCAAGGCTCGTGGCCACTGTTTCTACAATATCGCCATGCAAACCTACTATTTCAATTTCAGACTGAGGAGTAATCTTCCCTCTCTCGACACGTCCCGTTGCAACGGTGCCTCGACCCTTAATGGAAAATACATCTTCAATAGGCATCAAAAATGGTTTATCTTCGTCTCGATCAGGTAATGGAATGTACTCGTCCAGGGTTTCAAGGAGTTCCAAAATTGGTTGGTTGACCTCTGCCTCCGGATCACCATCACTTTGCATAGCTTCCAACGCTGAACCTCTGATAATCGGCACATCATCACCCGGGAACTCATACTCATTAAGTAAGTCTCTAACTTCCATTTCAACTAGGTCAATAAGGTCGGGGTCATCAACCATATCCGTTTTGTTGAGGAACACTAACATAGCAGGTACCCCAACCTGTCTAGCCAACAAAACGTGTTCCCGAGTCTGTGGCATCGGTCCATCAGCAGCTGATACAACTAATATGGCCCCATCCATCTGGGCCGCACCAGTAATCATATTCTTGACGTAATCGGCGTGACCAGGAGCATCTATATGCGCGTAGTGTCTATTTTCCGTCTCATATTCGACGTGCCGTACAGCAATAGTGATTCCTCTCTCCTGTTCTTCAGGTGCGTTGTCAATGTCATTAAATTCTTTACCTTCCGCCAATCCCATATTGGCCAATAGTTTCGTCATCGCCGAAGTCAACGTAGTTTTCCCATGGTCAATATGGCCAATGGTTCCAATATTCAGGTGCGGCTTATCCCGCTCAAAATGTTCTTTTGCCATCGTGTACCTCCTCGAAGTTATATAATTATGAAAATACCTTTAAATAATCATGGCTAAACCGCCGACTATTAACTAAAGCGGTTTTGGAGCCCGCGGCCGGAATTGAACCGGCGACCTTCCCATTACCAACGGGATGTTCTACCGACTGAACTACACGGGCGTAACCAAATATAACAAAATGATATTACAAAACTATCAACGTCTCAACCGCCAAGAAACTGCTTACAGAAGCAATTTTTAGGGGATGGTGGAGGGGGAGGGATTTGAACCCCCGAAGGCGCCTGCCAACGGATTTACAGTCCGCTCCGTTTGGCCACTTCGGTACCCCTCCCAGCGAACAATTACCTACCTTATCCTTGTCACGATCAAACAAACTCTGGAGCCGGCGGCCAGACTTGAACTGGCAACCTGTCGATTACAAGTCGACTGCTCTGCCGATTGAGCTACACCGGCTGAGAGCAGAGTGATTTTACCGAAAGGGCTCTGGATTTTCAACCGCTACCGTTATTTGCGAACTTTTACCCAAACCCTTCTAGTCCTGGGTCCATCGAAATCACAGAAGAATATACCCTGCCAGGTCCCCAATTTCAACTGGCCATTCTCGACAAAAACCAGTACCGAACTTCCCATGAGACTTGACTTAATATGGGAATCCGCATTTCCCTCTCTGTGTCTGTAATTCTTGCTGGACGGGACTAGTTCCTTCAACTGACCGGCAATGTCCTTAACCACATCCGGATCTGCAGATTCATTGATGGTAACAGCGGCGGTAGTGTGAGGCACGTAAAGATAACAAATACCTTCCTCAATCCCGGCCTTCTCAATCAGTTCATTTACTTTGGAAGTAATATCGATAAACTCAATCCGCTCACTGGATTTAACGGATATCTTTTTCATTACTCATCGCCCTCTCAAGAGATTCTCGAAACTTTTCCGCATCCTTGACTCTACCAATCTTCACAATCAATCTATTTTCTTCATCGGAGGGAGAATTTAATAGGCTAAGAAGTTGTACGTCGTGTTTATTTACAACTGACACCAAATTCTCGATGTCAACCAAATCATTAGAATTCAACGTCAACCAGAAACCACCTTCACCAAAATTTAAAAGTTCCGAAAACTCCTCAAACAATTTACCCGGCGTCAGAACTCCCACCAGTTTCCTATCCCGGTCAACAACGGGCAAAACCATCAAACTGTACTCTCTGATAATACTGACTGCTTTATCTATGGTGTCGTCAACCCGCGCGTGCAGTGTGGAATGGGATATAAAGTCGTCAATTAACCTGTCATCAGGCTTGTCTTTTATTGACTCATAGGTTAAAAAACCACTAAGTCTCTCCTCGCTATCCATAACAAAAATAATACGAAAGTTATTTCCTTCCATTAATTCCCTGGTATGAGAGACTGTAGCTCCTTCAGCAACCGTAGCAGGATCAGTCGTTATAAATTCTCTTACTAACATTGCCCTACTCTGCGAAGACCTTATCCGCGATGTTACTTGGTACTCTTTGATACTTGGAAAATTCCATCTGAAATGAAGCCCTTGCCTGGGTTAAAGATTTTAATCTAGTTGCGTAACTCTTTGCCTCCGCTTGTGGTACCTCAGCGTTAATTAATGTGTAACCCTCAGAAGAGTCAGATCCCAGAATTCTTCCTCGACGACCATTCAGATCACTAATGATGTCACCAGTAAAATCGCCGGGTGTTCTCACCGTAACTTTCATAATAGGCTCCAATAAAATTTTCTTGCCGTTCTCAACAGCCTTTTTGCAAGCCTCTCTACCAGCAATTTTAAATGCCATCTCGGAAGAATCCACTGGATGATGGGCACCATCGTATACAGTAGCCTTTAAATCCGTAATTGGGTATTCCTGATCCAAAGCTTCCAGAACGCCTTTTTCAACGCCGGGAATAAATTGGGTGGGAATATTACCACCTTTTATGTTATTCTCGAACTCAAATCCCGAACCACGCTTCAAAGGAGTAACCTCTAGATAGACCTCTCCATATTGACCGCGACCACCTGATTGTTTCTTGTGTCGATATTTTGCTTTTGCCTTTTTCGCAACACTCTGCTTGTAAGGTACCTTAGGTTCAGAAGTTTCGATCTCTACGTTAAAGCTACTTTTTAATCTCTCCCTGAAAATATCGAGATGATTCGCGCCCATACCTGACAGGATCATCTCTTCGGTAACGTCATCTCTATGATAAGAAATGGTGGCTTTTGTTGAAACTAACTCCTGTAATGCTGTGCTCATCTTGGTTTCATCTTCCCTGCTCTTTGGGTGAACTGCGCGATCGTACACGGGGGTGGGGAACTCGATAAATTCAATCAGTTCATCGCCAGTATCAGTCAAAGTATCCCCCAAAGCTACCTCTTCCAGTTTCCCCAAAGCCACAATATCACCACAGGACGCCTCGTGTATTTTCTCCTGATCTCCTCCGTGATATCTATACATGTCGGATATTTCCACGTCATCACCTGTACGGACATTCCTCAAACTCACGTTTTCTCTTAACTCCTTACCATACACCTTCACGAACGAAAGACGCCCCAAATAGGGGTCCGATAAGAGATTAAACACCAATAGATCCGAGCGTCCGCTACTCTCCTCAGGATCAAACTCGGGTACCAGATCGGTTAAATGAGACAAAAGCAAATCAAGTCCCAAATCCTCCTCGACTGAACCAACAAGTAGCGGAGCGAACTCATTAGACTTGAATCCTTTATTCAGAGCACGACCAATATCTTCGTCCGTTATTTCTTCCTCCTCCAGGTACTTCATCATTAATTCATCATCCTGCTCAGCTAACGCTTCAAGTAGCCTCTCGCGCTCTGACTCTAGAGTGTCAGAAAGTTTATCAGGAAGGTCATTCGAACTCTCGTCAAAATATATGGCCTCTGCTCTGTGGACGTTAACCAAACCAACAAATTCTCCACCTTCAGTTATCGGAATTTGCAAGACCACTATATTTTTCTCGAAAGTTTCCCTAATTTCGGTTAGAGATTCGTCAAAGTTAGCCTCCTCCTTATCCATCTTATTCATAAAGACGGCAGTGGGTTTATCATACTGTTGCGATATATCCCATAACCCTTCGGTATGGGCTTGAACACCTTTTTCCCCATCGACAAACAACAAGCTTGACTCTGACATAAACACACCTTTGTAGACCTCTTCCACAAACTCATCGGCACCAGGTGTATCTAGCACATTCCAGGATTGTCCACTATACTTGAATGAACCGATACTCAAATCTATGGAATGGCCATGGTCTTTTTCCTCAGGCGAGGGATCAAAGGTGAGTTCCCCGTCGATCCCGCTCATCTGTAAAAATTTCTTTGCGAGTTCAGATTTCCCAGTCCCAGAATGTCCAATTAGACTCAAAGTCTTAGAATTCGCCATGAAGTTATCACCTCAATTCATCAACATAGCATCAATTATTAAATTTGCTAAACTTAAAGACAGGATAGTTACGTAAACGTAATCGAGTATAGCACAGCGGGCTAGGTCACGCAATAACAGCGCGTACAAACTCTGAGCTAAGCTGTTCGACTTTCTCCCTAATGATTATCTTCTAACTAATACAACAAGTTACAGTACTGTCCTACTATCAATTTCGGTCTGGATGCAGATGCAAAAGAAAGATAATTGCCAGAGCCATGGTGCCTCACTACATCCCGCCGCCTCCCTGTAGCTTGGGATCCATGATGTCCCTAAATGCGTCTCCGACAAGGTTCCACGAAAGGCAGAAAAGGGTAATTGACGCTCCAGGTATGACTACAGTATACCAGTACTGAAAGGTGTTTCCCTGAATCCCAAGTATCCAATTTCTGGCGAAACTTATCATCTGACCCCAGTCGGCGTAACCAGACGGTGCACCTACTCCAAGAAAACTTAGTGTGGCTGCAGTAATCACAATAGTGCCCATATTCATGGAGGCTTGTACAACCACCGGGAAAATAGAGTTGGGTAGAATATGCCTAAAGATAATGCGAAAATCAGTCGCCCCGACCGCGTTAGCAGATGAAACGTATTCTTCTTCCTTAACGGATAGAATATTACCTCTAATAAGACGGGCATAACCCATCCAGCCGAAAACAATCAATGCAATTAACGCGTTTGTTAAGCTTCTTCCAAGAATCGTTGTCAATACCATGGCCGCAACCAAGTAAGGGATGGAGTAAAAAACGTCGACTATCCGCATCAATACGCTATCGACTGCTCCTCCATAGTAAGCAGCTAGAGTCCCGACAATGATCCCGATTATAGACGACAATCCGACTACCATCAAGGAAACCCGAAACGCTGTCCTGGTACCCCATACAACGCCATAAAAGATATCGTACTGACCTTGTGTGGTACCAAATATATGACCTTCACCTGGTGGCTTGGGAGTAGAAGACCAGCCATCCCTGGGAACTCTGTAAGGCTCGTCAGGATCTTCTGGAGGAGCGATCCAGGGGGCAGCAATTGCTACTCCCACAAAAAAGAAGATTAATGCAAGACCGACAACCGACAACGGATTGGTAAGTAACTTGATGAGTTTTCTTTTCATCTCAATCGTAGGTAACCCTTGGGTCTAGATAGGCGTAAATCAAATCTACAACCAAATTGGCAAGAACCAGCAACACTCCATTAAATAACGCAAATAACATCAGGGTAGAAGTATCAAATTGCTGTGCAGCTGTAACAGCCCAACGACCAAGACCGTGCCAGTCGAAAATGGTCTCCGTTATTACCAGCCCGTTGATCAAAAATGCCACATAAATTCCAGCAACCGTGACAACAGGAATTAAGGCGTTTCTTCGGGCGTGTTTTTTAATGACGACGTTTTCCTTTAGCCCTTTCGCACGAGCCGTTTGGACGTAGTCTTTGCGTAACGTTTCTAAGAGACTAGATCTCATAATCCTTAACAACATCGCCCAGCGAACGTAGGACATAACTATTGCAGGTAAGATAATGTGCCTCACAGCATCGGTAAACACGAACCAATTCCAGTTAAGTAATGCATCAATGGTGTTCAACTGCGTGTATCTAACAAACTGGGCTGAATGCACTATTTCGGATGCCTCAAGCCCTAGCCGTCCCGGAGGAAACCATGTGACAATACCCCCGTAAAAAACCATTAACAGAAGCAACCCTGCAACAAAGGATGGTAAAGACCAACCAACAATAGCGAATAGCCTCGTGATATGATCAACCACGTTGTTATGATTTACCGCGGCTACAGTTCCCAACCAGATTCCTCCTAGAATGATGGGTAGCGCCGACCAAAGGGCAAGCTCTATAGATACAGGGAAAAACCGCAAAAACGCTCTTTTGGCCGTCATCTTGGCACTCTCGGACCATCCAAACCTTAGATGAACAACGTCATCTAGCCAGCGGCCAAATCTGACCCAAATCGGATCATTTAGCCCATACTCTTCCTTTAATACCTCGATATCAGTATTTTTGAGCTCTGCAGGACTTGAAATAAACGTCGATAACCGCTGATTAGCCGACAAAAGTTGTAACATCCCAAATATTATTAGCAATATCCCCAGAAGTACAAAAGGTAAAACAAGAACCCTGCGGGTGGTATAGGCTAACATTATCTCTGCTCTCGTCCCCTCCCAAAAAATTAAATAAAAAGGCGGGTCAGGGATTGACTCCCTGACCCAACCCATAAAACCTTCTAACGATAGTTAGTCCTCATAACCTTTCCATATTGGATAAGCATAGGACCATGAATTAGCGAACATCGGGTTGAACGGCACGTCCTGGACCCAGGATCGAAGAATCCTAGTTCCTTCTGCCTGAGGTAACCAGACATCTATTGCGAGATCGTGCGCAAGTTTCTGAAGCTCGTAGTAGGTTTTCTTACGTTTCTCCACGTCAACCGTGGCCATTCCTTGCTCAATTAAAGGATCAAACTGCTCTTTGGCCATTTCGACCATTCCCTCGCCCTGCCAGCCTGAGAAAGTTCCATCGGAAGCCATGAACGGCGTAACGAAGTTATGAGGGTCGGGGAAGTCAGCCAGCCATCCAATAATGAACAGAGGCATTTTGGTCCCGATCATTTGGTCTAGATACGTGGACCAATCGACACCTCTAACCTTAATCTCGAAGTTGGGATTGATTTTCTCAATATTTGCTTCAAATATATTGGACGCCGTCTTCCTGGATTCGTTTCCAGTATTGTATAGAATAGTGAAGGTAAACCCTTTCTCCCAGAGTTCCCCACCGTGGGCTTCCTTGAGCAATTGCTCCGCTTTATCGAGATCATGACTGTAGAGTTCAAGGTCATCGTTGTAATATGGTTGCATGTTCTTTGGAACGGGACCGTTCGTCTTGTATCCAAGGCCCTGGAGAACCTGTTCAATAAAGGCATCGTATTCAAAAGCGTAGTTAAAGGCCTTTCTTACCTTAACGTCATTGAAGAAATTAGAGGGGATACCATCGCCCCAGGTGCCCGAGCCAACCAGATCGTTATTCTCCACTATTACATCCTGCGTGAAGAAAGCTGCCGGGTTCATTTGTATCGTGGGTAGGTGTTTCTGTACCTTTACTCCCTCTGTCCCTTCAACCTGTCCAAGGTACTGCAGCGGTACATAGCAAATATCCGCTTCGCCGTTGATGAACTTGAGCCTTCGGGTTCCCCACTCGTCGATTTTTTGAATAATAAAACGCTTCACCTTAGCGGGTTCACGCCAGTAGTTATCGTTTCGACTAAATACGACTTCCGTTCCAGGGTCCCAACGTTCCAATTTAAACGGGCCTGTTCCATTCATCACGTCATATAGTACGGAATCCTCTGCAGCCGAACCGCCCCCTGGGTTATGATATTCGACCCAAGTATCAGCAGTTCCTGGCCAGCCACCCTGCTCAATTACCCATTCTTTATCCATAATTGCCGACCATGCAGAACCATGGGTGAGGATGTTTAAGAACGGAGGATAGGATTTAGGCAACTTAAAGACGACACTGTTACCTTTAGTCTCTACGGCTGGGTCAATAAACGAATTAAAGGCTGCAACGCGGTCTTCACTGGTGGCATCCGCGAACTCGTCAACCCCGGCTACGGCCTTAACTATACTCTTAATACTTCCATATCCTGTTAACGGTTGTAAAATCATCCACGAAGGCCCACCCGACCTGTCCTGAATCATCGTCCTCTCGAAGGAATATTCCACGTCTTCCGGAGTCAACTTGTTTCCATTATGGAAAGTAACTCCCTGCCTTATCGGGAATTCGTATATCACTCCGCCACCTGCGGTTTCTCTTATAAGACCGTTATCCTTTGAAGGAACTTTAGCAGCAAGAAGTGGTTCAAATGAACTTACACTGTATCCTTCCGTTTTCTTCTCGTTCCCGTCAACTGTCCCATAAGGATAACGCAACAAGTTTTCATAAACATTTTGAATGATGGTCCCGCTAGCAGTATCGTAGGTGTAAGCAGGATCCAAGGTGTTAGCCGTACCGCTGGTCACGACATTCAGTAAGTTAGGATTTTTAACCTCCGGTTTATCCTGCGCAAAGCCAACGATCATAAGCGAGAAAATCAGTACAAAAGAGAGTCCAAAAATAAGACTTTTCTTAGAAGTAGAACTCATAAGTATACCTCCTTGAATTGAACTGAGTAAAATCCAGAGTTAGTAAGACCACTGTCTGGAAAAGTATTCAAGTACAGTTTGAGTTTTTCTCACCCCCCCATATCTAGGCTGCACCTTAATATTAGGACTATGGAAAACCCTTGTCAACATGTAAAGTGTTAGGTGCAAGACCCTACGCGAAATCAGAGATACAAAGGCGAATTGACTCATAATAAATGTACTCGAAACTCATACGTTGAGGAGAGACTTCCCGTTCTCCACAGGGGAGGAAGTGTCAACAGCGAATGGCGCACGAAGTTCAACCAAAGTAAATCAGCAAAGGAGCTAGTCAATAACCCCGCAGTAAGCTATTAGGCTTCCTCGGCTAATTTTGGTGAACTCAGCTTGTTGAAAATTATTCGTTATTTTGTCAATATTCAAAAGTCTGGAGGCGAAAAACAATGAACGAAAAAACACTCGAATTCCTTGAAGAATACGTAAATACAATCAGTCCCTCGGGATTTGAAGAAAAAGCCGCAAAATTGTGGAAAGACGAAGCACAGATTTTCGCTGACGATGTACACGGTGATCGGCACGGTAACTCTTTCGCCGTCGTCAATAAAGGGGGCAACCCCACTGTCATGCTTGCCGGCCATACTGACGAAATTGGGATAATGATAAGCCAAATCAATGACGAAGGGTATTTGTTTTTTACCACTATCGGCGGGTGGGACAACCAAGTTTTTCCCGGCCAGAGAGTTCAACTAGAGGGAAAAAATGGAACCATAACCGGTGTTATTGGCAGAAAACCGATACATCTAATGGAAGAAGAGGATAAAAAGGAAGTCGTCAAGCCAGAAAATCTGTGGATCGACATTGGTGTTTCTGACAAAGAGGAGGCTAAAGAGCTAGTCGAGGTAGGCAGTCCAGGAGTTCTAGGTTACTCATTTGAGAGGCTCCAAGGAAACATAGTAGCAGCAAGGGGGTTTGACGACAAAAGCGGCGGGTTCGTGGTCCTAGAAGCTGCCAGAAAGTTGTCTGACTTACAGCCACAGGCTGAGGTTCACGCAGTAGCAACCGTACAGGAAGAAATCGGCTTAAGAGGAGCAATCACCTCTGCATACGGCATAAATCCTGACGTTGGGATTGCTGTAGACGTTGGCTTTGCCACAGACACACCAATGATGGATAAAGAAAAGAGAAAGGTTGGTGAAACAAAAATTGATTCAGGACCTATCCTTTCCAAAGGTCCCAACATAAACCCGGTACTGCTGAAGAAAATGGAAGAGACAGCGGAAACTAATAACATTCCTTATCAAGTCGTCGGGGCCCCAGGTGGAACAGGAACGGACGCTAACGCTATCCAATTAACTCGCTCCGGCGTAGCCACCGCGCTAATTTCTATTCCCAACAGATACATGCACAGTCCATGCGAGTTAGTCAGCCTCGCAGATCTAGATCATATAATAGATTTAATTGCGAAGACCGTTGAAACAATTCACGAAGAAAAGTACGAGCTGTTTTAAAATTAACTAACTCCACCTATCGGGTGATCCAATGATAAATCTACGCGATTTCGCTCTAAAAACCGGTGAAGCCTACGAAAATCTCCAAAGTTTTGAATGTGATCAGGAGATCACCGCTGGAAATCTGAGGATTCAAGCACATCTCAGATTTAAGAAGCCTCGAAAACTTACAGTTGAATACGACGAATTCTCCAACCCTCTCGAGGAATTTGAAACGAAGCTTTTTGGTGGTCCTGAATTCAATGGCGACGATCTCGAGAATACTAAAATCACTTACGACGGGAAATCGACCTGGTTACATATGCTGAACAAAGATACAGCAATAAAAAAGGAAGGTAAAAACATCTACTCTCCATTTGGTGGAGTCGACGTAATTGGCCAGCTGAAATTCTTAACCACCTTAGTTAAAGATTTCTTGCTTAAAGACAACGGGGAAGGCAAAATTAGCGGCAGAAAAGTACAAAGATTGGGATTGAAACCGAAAGTGACTCAAAGATCACTATTCTTAAAGGACGAAGTTTTTAGCCTGGACAAGGCTGAACTTGCCATAGACACTGAAACTAATCTGCCTTTGAAGATTACCTATCACCCAGGGCAACGTGATCAACTGCGATTTCCAAGTAGTCAGGGAGGGCCTATTTTCGTAGAATACTCCGACTATCAAGTTGACAAACTTTCCGAGAAGAACTTCGAATTTGATTCATCCAAGATAGATCTGCTCTTTGAACAAAAAGACTTTACTGAAGACCAATTTTCAGAAGAATTCCCTATACCACTTGATCTAGAAAAAATCGAAGAAGAAGGGTTCGAGCCCATGGGCGACAGGTTATCCATGATGATTAACCAGAAAAAGGATCGTGCTTACGCCTCAATTGGTTTTCTATCTTCTTCTAAAGAAGAGGAAAAATCATCTCTACAGTTGCTGGCGGGTAACTATCTCTCGAGAGAAATGAATAGGCACAGAGCTTACCTATCTGAAAACGGCGAAGAAACAGAGGTCAACGACAAAAAGATCAAAGTTGCAGACAGAGGTAAAAGCGTCCAAGATCGGCTCTCTGACAATCTTGACAGATCGATTCTGGAAGTGGGCGGGCAAATTGAAGAAAGTTTCTACTATTTATTAGGACAGGGGGTTAACCGGGAACGGTTATTGGATATTTTTGCTGCCATAGGCCCCTAACATAAAAAGATTTCTAGCAAACCACTGACAGTTTAAGTCTGTTGCTTAATCAGTTTACCTGCTAAGGATGTTCAGTATATAATCGCCTCAGTCTATTTTGTAAACTCCTCTCTAAATTTTTTCAGTCTGTCAAAAAAAGAATCGTTATCGTCGGAATGGTTGTCAATTGGATTTTTCAACGAATCATCCAGTTTTTGAAGTAGCTCTCGCTCTTTCGCGCTGATATTTTTCGGGGTGAGGGCTTTCAAGCGAATAATCTCATCGCCCTTTCCTCTATTATTCAAATGAGGAATTCCCCGATTTCTAAGCCTGAGTTTTGCTCCGGGCTGGGTACCTGGCTTAATTTCAACTCGGTCCACTCCATCAATCGTAGGCACTTTAATGGTATCTCCCAAAGCGAGCTGGGTAAAATTCACTGGAACAGTAGCTAAAAGGTCGTCACCCTTCCGAATAAACGTGTCGTGCTGCTTGATCTCAACAACGATGAACAGATCACCGGTGGGAGCACCTTTTCGGCCAGCGTTCCCCTTACCCCTCAACCTTAACCGCGAACCATCCTGCACTCCCGGTGGAACTTTAACGGAAATTTCAGTTTTCTCTTTTACTCGTCCTTCTCCGCGACACTTTGGGCAAGGCTCATCTATAATCTCACCAGTGCCACCGCATTTTGGACAAGTTCGCACGTTAACAAAGCTACCAAGCATCGTTTGTTGTTTCTGCCTTATTTCCCCTGTCCCATTACAATGCGGGCAGGTACGCTTGGACGTGCCGGGCTTTACTCCCTCACCATCACATTTGTCACACCAAACGAACCGAGGAATAGAGAACTTCACCCTGGTTCCGTTGGCAGCGTCTTCAAGAGAAATTCGTAACTTTCTCTGAAGATCTTCCCCTTTCTGTGCAGCTGTTCTTCTTCCAGTTCTTCTTGGCCCTTCGCCAAAAAACATGTCAAATATGTCATCAAAGGGTCCACCGGAAAAAGCGCTTCTTGCTCGCTCAAAATCTTGACTGTTAAAGTCGAATCCCTGTTGAGGGCCGGCATGTCCAAATCTATCGTATTGTGCTCTCTTCTCAGGATCAGAGAGTACCTCGTAAGCCTCAGTTACTTCCTTGAATTTCTTCTCTGCTTCATCTTTGTCTATATCCGGATTCATATCCGGATGAAACTGTTTAGCCTTCTCTCTATATGCTTTTTTTATTTCCTGTTCCGAGGCATCCTCATCCACGCCTAAAATCTTGTAGTAGTCTTTCGCCATATTACCGGCCCTTATTATCTCTCAAATATTAAAGGGGGGATTTACTCTTCATCCTCCGGTTCCTCATATTCAGCATCAACGTATTCATCATCGGACTCACCAGTAGATGTGCCTGGCTGTTGTCCTCCAGATGTCGGTCCACCTTGACCGGGTTGCCCACCCTGAGCTCCTTGTCCTTGATAGGCCGTCTGCCCGATCTCTTGAGCTACATCATTTAATCTTTCAATGCCTTCTTCCAATTGCTCCTTCGATGCTTCCTCTTCGATTAATCCTTGAAGGTCGCTTATTGCCTGATCTATTTTCTTCCTCGTATCAGCGTCTAACTTATCGCCAAACTGTTCGAGGCTTTGTTGTGTTGAGTAGATAAGTTGGTCTGCCCTGTTCCTAGCTTCTATTCTCTCGGCTTTACGTTTATCTTCTTCCTTGTGTTTTTCGGCTTCTTGCTTCATCTCTTCTATCTCTTCTTCGGATAATCGGGAGGGTTCTTCAATGGTAATCGATTCGGATTTTCCTGTGCCCTTGTCTTCAGCTGATACGTTAAGAATTCCGTCTGCATCTATGCTAAAGTTAACGTCTATCTGTGGAACACCTCTAGGAGCGGGAGGAATACCTGTCAACTGGAACCTACCTATGCTTTTGTTATCCTTGGCCATCTTACGCTCACCCTGAACAACGTGGATATCCACAGTAGTCTGGTTGTTCTCGGCAGTAGAAAACGTTTTCGATTTCTCGGTGGGTATAGTGGTATTTTTGTCAATTAGGGGTGTAGTCACTCCGCCCAGGGTTTCAATCCCCAGAGTCAATGGAGTAACGTCAAGTAAAACCAGATCGTCCACTTCACCGGCAAGCACACCACCTTGAACCGCGGCACCGCGGGCTACAACTTCATCGGGGTTAATTTCTTTGTTTACTTTACCAGGCACGTGTTCTTCTATTAGCTCTTGCACGCGCGGAATCCGGGTTGAACCGCCGACCAAAACTACCTGATCTATATCGTCCTTATCCATATCTGCTGCGGAAAGAGCAGATTCGAGTATATCCATTGTCCGAGAGAGATGTTTATCAATCATACCTTCGAACTTTGCTCTGGTCAGTTTCTCCTCTAAGTGTTTTGGCCCCGTTTGATCTGCTGTAATATAAGGTAAATTTACCGTGGTTTCCTTTCTAGACGAAAGCTCCTTCTTAGCTTCTTCAGCAGCAGTCCTCATCCTTTGTAACGCACTAGTATCATTTGATAAATCCATACCTTCCTGCTTTCTAAACCGATCAACCAACCAATCTACGATCTTTTGATCGAAGTCGTCGCCACCAAGTTTTGTGTCACCGTCAGTTGAGACCACTTCGAAGACGCCGTCTCCCAATTCCAGGATAGATACATCGAAAGTTCCTCCACCCAGGTCATACACAAGAATAGTCTGGTCGCTCACATCTTTTAGCCCGTAAGCTAGAGAAGCAGCTGTAGGTTCGTTAATTATGCGGGCAACCTCCAACCCGGCCAGCTTGCCTGCGTCCTTGGTAGCTTGTCTCTGACTGTCGTTAAAGTAGGCTGGAACTGTGATAACTGCTTTTTTTAACTCTCTACCTATACGACTCTCGGCGTCTTCCTTGATATTCCGCAAAATCATAGAGGATATCTGTTCTGGAGTGTAATCCTTGGCCTCACCGTTCTTAGAGATTTTGACGGTATAGTCCTCCCCCATCTTTCGCTTGATTGAACTCACCGTTCTATCAGGGTTAGTAATCGCCTGTCGTTTGGCAGTCTCTCCGACCAGCAACTCGTCTTCATCAGTAAATGCTACCACAGAAGGTGTAGTTCTATTTCCGTCAGCATTTGTAATGATTTCCGGTTCTCCACCTTCAAGGATTGCTGCACATGAATTTGTCGTCCCTAAATCTATCCCGATTATTTTTTCTTTCGCCATAAGTTAACTACCTCCCAATTTTTGGTTATATATCTCAGTCTCCTCCCTCTGGAGGATGAATATTCACCTTCACTTTGCTTGGCTTCAAGACCCTACCTCTATACATATATCCACGTTCAAATTCCTCAGTTATTTCATTATGATCATCTTCATCCGACTCTACTTTCATAAGCGCTTGATGTTTCTTGGGATCGAATTTTTCACCCTCAGCCTCTATGGGGCACACATCCCTTTTAGACAAGACTTCGGTAAACTGTGCATAGATTTTTTCTATCCCTTCAATAAAGGATTCCGTATCGTCGTTTTTTTCAAAACTTTTAAACGCTCTATCCAAATTATCATAAACCGATACTACGTCCACGATGACATCCCCACGGGCTTCAAGCTCCGCATCCTCTATTTCCTGTTTATGTCTCTTTTTATAGTTCTCAAAGTCTGCCTGTAAATGTTGAATTCTATCTTCCAAGCTCTCGATCTTTTCCTCTTTCTCTCTGAGCTGGTGCTTCAGTTGAGTCAACTTCTCTGAATCTTTATCTGGAGAGGTTTCTTCTTGATCTTGCGCTACATGACCTTCCTCCTGAAAGTCCTCATATTCTTCCTCAGTGTCTTCAGCTTCTAAGTCTTCCGTCTTGGGTTCTTTCTCCATTATCAATCACCTCAGCTGTCATTAATTTCTTTTTCCGGCAGTTAACAAGGAATCCAATCTATTTCCGATATACTGAACGGTCGAAAATGATTTACTGTAATCCATATCAATCGGACCCAATACTCCCAGGGAACTAGAGCAGTTTGCCAGGTTTTTGGTAATGAGGCTGTACGGCAAAAACTGTGAATCATCGTCAATCCCGACTAACACGTTCATGTCGTTGTTATCCTCGTCGCATTTTTCTGTCATCTTAGACAAAGTTTCCTCGTCAAGCCACTTCAGTGCTTGTTTCAGTTGACGGGCATCCTGGTCATTGTGAGGATCTTCGCTTATCAGGTTTAACAAACCTTCAGTGTATAATCTTCGATAGCTTCTTTCCTGCATAAATTTTTTGACAAACAAGAAGGAATCTCGAGTCAATTTATTGTACCAACCCTCTTCATTGAGACTAACGTCCTTTAACTTCATTAAGTCCTCGATCTTCTTACCTTGAAGGCGGTCGGTGAGCATGGGCACAATTTTGTTTAATTGCTTTCCGTCGACTTCTTTCTTCGACTTTATCACTCGATTTTCCACCAAGCCAACATCTGTAACTAATATCGCCAACAAATGATGCTTGTCAAGTTGAGTCAGTGTGAAGAATGCCACCTGGCGGTCTTCCAAATTCGGTCCTAGCACGAAACCAGTATAGCCAGTAATGTTCGATAACAATGATGCCGTATTTCTGAGCAATCTCTCCGTATTCTGATGTTCAAATTCGTATGCCTCTACAACCGCCTTCTGTTCCTCGTGGGAGAGCTCCGATAACTCAAGTAGCCAGTTCACGAAATACCGATAGCCCTCGACTGTAGGAATTCGTCCCCCCGAAGTGTATGGCTTTTTCAGGAACCCTTCTTCTTCCAGCTCGTGCATGTCGTTTCTTATAGTGGCAGAGGAGTAACTAAGATCATATTTATCCAACAATACCTTAGAAGAAACGGGTTCCCCCGAATCAATGTAATGATCAACAATCTCTTTTAATATTAGTTCTTTTCTGTTTTTCATAAATTAGCACTCATACCTCAAGACTGCTAAAATCATAACTGGCAAAAATCTCTATTTCAACCGTTCAACAAATTGCTCCGCAATCTACCCCAGGTTAAGTCAATTACCCCAATCCAAGGGGTGGGGCTTGTAGAAAAACATTGGAATAGAAGGCTGAATTTGAAGACGGGTAATTGGTCCAGCACTCCTTCTCAACCAAAAACCAAGCGGATATCGTACCCGTTCCAAGTTTAACTCAATAGGTCAACAGAGCTGGATAGAACAAAATTACCATGCTTGTGATCAGTTGACAGGCGACGAAACCAGTCGTATAATGGTAACAAATGTGGAGTAAAATAGTCCACTTTTGACCGCATAACTGTATTGACTTTTTAACAGACCATTATTATAATAGAGAGCAAAAGTTAGGTTACCCTAAATACTTAAATAATAACAATGGCAAGTAAAAGTTTAGAAGATTACTTAGAAACTATTTATAACTCTATCAACAAACGAGGACACGCCAATACAAATGAAATAGCTCAGGATTTGGGTGTCAAGCCTCCTTCTGTAACGGAAATGTTTCACAAGCTAAATAAGCAGGGATACATCAACTATAAAAAGTACAAAGGTGTAACCCTCACTGAAAGAGGGAAAGAGATTGCAAAAAGTATTTCTAAAATTCATATAAACATCCGGAAGTTTCTTAAAACAATTCACGTCTCGAGCGAACAAGCCGACAAGGACGCGTGCAAATTGGAACATTATTTAAGTCAGGAATCCGTAGGTCAGCTCAACAAGTTCATCGACTTTATTGAGAACTGTCCCAAGCGAGAAGCGGAATGGCTCAAGCATTTTGATTACTATAGCAAACACAACGAGCTCCCGTTTGATTGCAGAGGTAATTATCACGACGATGTAACCACCTAACCACTATGTATCTTTCACAGTTAAAAGACGATCAAACTGCCAGGATAATTTCCATCTCCGGGGGAACAAAGCTACATCAAAGGCTGGCTCTTCGGGGAATTACCGAAGGTCTAAACTTTAAAGTTATCTCCTCAAAAGGCCCGGGCCCAGTCACTATCAAAAGCAATGGCAACCTAATAACCGTGGGGAGAGGAATGGCAAAAAAAATTCGAGTGAGAGAAATCGATAAATGTTAAAAAAACTGACAGAATTAGAATATGGTGAACGGGGTATCATCCATAGTATGGGAGAAAATATCAAACCCAAGCTTTGTGGTATGGGGATAAGAGATGGAAAGTTAATCCGAATGGATACAAAACAGCCCATAAAGGGGCCTGTAGTAATTACGGTAGATCAATCTACAACTTCGCTTGGTTTTGGACTGGCGCAACAAATTTTCATAGAGGTTAAAAAATGAAAATTTTACTAATGGGGCATCCAAACGTGGGAAAGAGTGCCGTCTTCAACAGATTAACAGGAGCAAATATCACTGAATCCAACTACCCGGGAACGACCGTAGATTATACCGTAGGATATACCTTTATTGAAGACCAAGAGTACGAGATTATAGACGTACCGGGGACCTTTTCCACAGAACCAAAAGACGAAGCCGAGCAGGTTGCTTTAGATCTACTAGCAAACAATCCGGACGCAACCGTCATTTCTATCCTGGATGCTACAAAGATCGAACGAGGGTTATATCTAGCATTCGAGATCATGGAGAAAGGATTCCCTTTGGTAATTGCTCTGAATATGTGGGACGACGCTGAGAGCCACAACATAAAAATTGATGTAGAGAAGTTAGAAGAAATTCTTCAGGTGCCAGTTGTATCAACCGTTGCCATTAGCGGGAAAGGAATATCAGAGCTAGCCCATAAGGTTACACAGGCAACACCAACCGATACCAAAGAGTTAAAAAAAAGGATAGAAAATCTTTAATGCAGTATTTGTCACTGAAGAGATAAATCCGACTCAAAATTTTCGGAGCTTACAATCCCATGAGTCTAGAAGACGAATTGATCACCAAAATAGGGCGAGGAAAATCGGTGGACGAACTTGTAACAATCCTCGACATGAGGAAACAAACTATTCAGGCCATTATCGAAACTCTTGTCTCTCGTGGAAAGCTGAAAGAACTTGATAAACACCGTAAATGCAACAGTTGCCCAATGAGTAGTTTTTGCCCTTTACCTTCCCCCGGGCAGGAAAAACTTTACATGGTAACCGAAGACAGACAAACGGATGAGGAAACCTACAAATCATGATTAAGGAACAACTCGTAAACCAATACAAAGCCGAACTCCAAAGACAGTCAGTATCCGATCTAAGAATCGGCTTAGGCTATACTGCGATACAACTTGACTCCGGTAATACCGGATTGGCCGCTACGTTAAGATATGATCTACCCAGGGGCTGTAGCCTGCTAGAAGCTGCAGGTCAATACATCGGAATAAACGCCTACAAAGCCGCCCAACTTCTAACCAAACCCGATCCCCTGCAAGCTGGAATAGGTCTTGCTACCATAAACGCGGTAGCAAATCAAGGAACTCAAAGCAACATAGCGTCACCGTTAGAAGCCCTAGGAATCAACTCCACCCACAAGGTCGGTATGGTGGGTTATTTCGAACCTCTGATCGAACCTATTCGGGAGAGATCAAGTGAACTCTATATATTCGAAAGAGAGTCCTCATCAGATGAAACAACCTACCCGGATTGGGCAATAAATTCTCTTCTTCCATCCTGCGATATATTGATAATCTCTTCCACGACTATAATTAATGAAACAATCGATCATATATTACGTCTAGCGTCGGGCAAGACCGCTTTACTTGGACCGTCAACACCATTTGTTCCTACCCTGCAAGAACATGGTATCTCCTATCTATTTGGGTCAATTGTCATGAACCCAAAAGAAGTCATGGAAATAGTCTCTCAAGGCGGCGGAACCAGAAATTTCGGAAACTCCATTAAGAAAATAAACCTCAAGATCTAACCAACCTACTCCCGTTTCCACTATCTCACGAACGGATAAAACCATACCACTAGAGCTCCAGCAGACCGTGTCGTGTACCAAAGTTGTTCCACAGGTTCTCATATATTAATCTGTATGAGAACAAAAGGATAGACCAAAAACTTTTAACTTACCTTATAGGGTTCGAGGGGGAATTGTACAAATGCCCGAGGAAAAATGGCACAAGTTGCCGCTTTCCGAAGTTTACTCTAGATTAAACTCCAGCTCAACCGGATTATCATCAGATGAAGCAACCGGAAAAATAGATAAATACGGCAAGAATAAATTGAAAGAGGAGAAAAAAATCTCTCCAATAACCCTCTTCCTTGAGCAGTTCACGGATTTTTTAATCCTCATCCTTCTGATTGCCGCAACTATCTCACTTATACTCGGCCACCAGGTAGATTTCTATCTCATCATCGCAATTGTTATTGGAAATGGGATCTTTGGCTTCGTTCAGGACTGGAAAGCAGAACAGTCAATTCAAGCATTGAAAGAGATGGCAACAGCAGAGGCAACTGTATACCGCGGCGGACAGCGGAAAGTCATTGATATCGAAGAGTTGGTTCCTGGAGATGTCATCTCTCTAGAACAGGGTGCGACTGTGCCCGCCGACGCCCGGCTAATCAAGCAACAAACTCTAAAGGTTGACGAATCCGCCCTTACAGGAGAAAGCGAAGCTGTTCAAAAGATAACAGACGTTATACAGGAATCAATCGAGCTAGCTGAACAATCCAACATGGTATTTAAACACACCAACGTAGTCAGAGGGCGTGGGGAAGCAATCGTAGTATCCACAGGCATGGAAACTGAAATAGGACAAGTGGCCAAGCAACTCCAGGAAGTAGAGCAAGAACTGACTCCATTTCAAAAAGAAGTAAACGAACTAGGCAAAAAGTTAGGAATATTATTGATTGGAATCTCTGCATTGATAGTACCAATCTCAATTTGGTTTCATGGTACAGGTTGGTTGGAAGCCTTTCTAACCGCTGTGGCTTTAGCAGTGGCGGCAATTCCTGAAGGACTGCCTGCGGTTGTAACTCTCGCCCTAGCTATGGGAACAAGGAAGATGGTGGAGCGCAATGCCCTAACCAGACGATTAACTGCGGTGGAATCACTGGGATCCGTCGACACTATTTGCACCGACAAGACAGGAACGCTTACCGAAAACGAGATGAGCGTCCAACAGGTCTATACTTCCGGTACTCAGGGAAAAATCGGTGAATTATCTCTAGAAAAGGATTCTGGCAAAAATAACAGAGGCAACGACCAAAAACTGCTATTACAGTCTGGGGTCTTATGTAACGATGCAGAGCTTCAAGCTCACGATGAAATGATCGGTGATCCAACCGAAGTTGCCCTCCTCAAATCGGCAAGACGAGCCGGTCTAAACCTGACCGAAACGAATAGTTCTATGACCAGGATAAGAGAAATACCGTTCTCATCGAAGAGAAAAATGATGACTACTGTCTACAAAAATGAAGAGACGACAAGATCCTACACCAAGGGAGCACCAGAAATAGTGCTAGAAAAAAGCAACAATTACTGGGAAAACGGGGAAATAAAACCCCTTACCATTGAAAAGAGAGAAGAATTTCAGCAAAAGATCGAGAGTATGGCTTCTGCTGCGCTGCGGGTACTGGGCTTTGCCACTAAAGATCTCTATGACGAAAACGTAGAAGATATCGACAAGACTAACCTAGAAACTAACCTCACCTTCATCGGGCTCCAGGGCATGATAGATCCACCAAGAGAAGAAGTAAAAGAAGCAATACACGCCTGTCGCGCCGCCGGCATTAGAACAGTAATGGTAACCGGGGACAACGCGCTAACCGCAAAAGCAATAGGCAAGGAACTCGGGTTTACAGGTGAGGTTTTAACGGGAAAAGACCTTAATTCTTTAACAAATTTGAAACTAAGAAAGAAAGTGCCAGAGGTAACCACGTTTGCCCGGGTATCACCGTCTGACAAGTTAAAAATATTGAACATCATAAAAGACGAAGAAGGCCACATAGTTGCAATGACAGGTGATGGCGTAAATGATGCCCCTTCTCTAAAGCGATCCGACGTTGGAATATCAATGGGGATTAGAGGAACAGATGTAGCCAAACAAGCTTCTGACATAGTGCTACTGGACGATAACTTTGCCTCGATTAAGGACGCAATTGCCGAGGGAAGGGCTATATTCGATAACATCAGAAAATTTGTCTCTTTACTCCTGTCCGGTAATCTGGCAGAAGTCCTCACTGTGTTTCTAGGCACTTTGTTTGGCCTAGGGCTACCATTGACAGCACCAATGTTGTTATGGGTTAACCTGTTAACTGATGGCTTACCTGCGGTAGCGCTGGGAGCAGATGGAAAATCAAAAGGGGTAATGGACAGAAAGCCCCGAAGAAAAAGTGAGGGTGTCATTAACAAATACATGGTTTTCGTGATTCTGGGTATAGGTGTGAGTCTGACAGGGTTAATACTCCTTTCGTTTAACCATCTGCTACCAAATATAGCCCTGGCCAGGACAGTTGCCTTTACGGAATTGGTTTTAATTGAATTAATAGAAATAGTCCCCATTAGAGCCAGTTTTGGCAAGCCTATCAAGACAAATTACTGGTTACATTTGGCAGTTTTGTCCTCGATCACTTTCCAGTTTGTGGTAATTTACAGCCCGATCAATACATACTTTGGTCTGGTACCACTTGGTCTTTATCCCTGGTTTGTAATTCTCAGTGCAATTGCCATCTTCTCCATCTTTATCTGGATATATATCAAGATCGGACAAAGGATCTTCGGGAGATTCAGTTAACCTATGATTCTCAGGTAATACAAGATTCTAACCGATTTACAGGCGATCCCGAAACTTGATTTTCTTTAGAACTTCTTCATAATTTCTTTATATTCCCGGAATAAGATATTATCAGAAAGACGAGAACTTGATCTTTAGTTCTAACCAAATTAACTATGGAGGAGATATATAATGAACAAAAATCGGAGTTTGCATTTTGTACTTCTGGTAGTGCTAACTTTAGGACTTTTATTGCCAACCAGCTTGGCCGCATTAGCCGCTGATGCCAATAACATTGCAAGTTCTCAGAAAACTGCCATCACCAGAGCAGCGGAAATAGCCGGTCCAGCTGTTGCAAGGGTCGAAGTGACAAAGACTGTAGCACAACGGTCCCCTTATAACTTTTTTGACGATCCGTTCTTCAGATACTTCTTTGGCAACCCAGACAGGCAAGAAGAACAAAGAGTACAATCGTTGGGATCGGGTTTCATAATTACCTGGCAAGGTAAGAAATACTTACTCACCAATGAGCACGTCGTCACCGGAGCGGAGGACATAAGGCTGACGTTTAGCGACAGCACAACATATCAAGCAGAGGTAATAGGTAAGGACGAAATGATCGATGTTGCAGTACTTGAAATTACAAAAGGAGAGAACCCACAAAATTTGCCCTCGATAGAACTAGGAAATCCGGAGAATACTCCAGTTGGTGCTTGGGTAGTCGCGATAGGCAATCCCGAAGGATTCGAGAACACTGTCACAGCCGGAGTTCTAAGTGCTAAAAATAGGACAATACCCAAGCCTAGCGGCGAAGGAAGCTACCAAGACCTTCTACAAACAGATGCAGCAATCAACCCTGGAAACTCCGGCGGACCTTTGGTAAACACCAGTGGAGAAGTTATCGGCATCAATACGGCTATTATCCGCAGAAGCCAGCAAGGGGTACCGCTAACGGGATTGAATTTTGCAGTATCTATAGACTCAGTCAAACAGGTCCTTGGAGAGTTAGTAAGCACAGGTCAAGTTACTCGCGCCTGGCTAGGAGTGGTCTTTCAGGAACTGAATCCTTCAATGGCGCAAAAATTTGAAGTGGAACCCGGAGTAGGAGTACTAATCTCTGAAGTAATGGAAGGCGACCCAGCAGATAAAGCAGGTCTTGAGGCAGGGGACGTAATCACAGAAGTAAACGGGAAAACTATAACTAGCGATACACAGTTTCAACAAGAAATAATGTACCGATCAGTAGGAGAAGAAATCACTTTAACTTTCCTTAGAGATGGAAAAGAGCACACAGCTACGGTGAAACTTGGTGAAAGAAAGGAAACTACACAAGTAGACTCCCCCAACAAAGACGAGCTAACTGATGAGAAATACGGTATTACTTTGATCCAGAACTCCATAGAGACTAAGGAGAAATACGACTTAGTAACGAATAAAGGGCTTGTGGTAAAAGACGTTGACAAATTTGGCCCTGCAAGAGAACTTGAAGAAGGCGACGTGATAGTGCAGGCTGGAAGAAATAGCGTAAGTCTCAAACCACTGACGGATATAAGTGACTGGCAAAACGTAACTTCCTCTCTCAGCAAACGAGAAACACTGCTGATCAGGGTACTCAGAGGAAATACTTACCGCTGGTTAGTGCTCCAACCATAACCTTAATGTTAAAGAACAGGGGCCTGATATTCTCGGTCCCTGTTCTCCTTAACTTAATGAATAAAACTATTCTCGTTGTAGACGACGATGAAAGTTTGGTAGAGTTACTGAAAAAGTATCTTGAAAAGGATGGCTATCACGTTTTAACTGCCTACGACGGGAAAGCTGCTCTTAATCTTTATCGGCTCCGAGAGGTAGACCTGATTGTTCTCGACCTCATGTTACCAAAAGTCAAGGGCCTAAACGTATGTCGATCAATACGCAGTGAGTCACAGGTACCTATAATAATGCTCACCGCCAAGTCAGATGAGGAAGATAGGATAAAAGGTCTTGATCTGGGAGCAGACGATTACGTTACTAAACCATTTAGTCCCGGTGAGCTACTAGCAAGGATAAGAGCAGCACTTAGGCGCACTGAAGAGAAAAACCAAACGGAGATCACTATCGGTAATTTAACAGTTAATTACGAAACACACAAAGTCTTTCTTGAAGATGAACCAGTAGATTTAACCCCAACTGAGTTCAAGATCCTCTCTACACTAGCAAACCAACCTCGTAGGGTCTTTTCCCGCCCCGACCTAATTCACGCCGCCCTCGGATATGGATACGAAGGTTTCGAACGAACAATCGACGTACATATAAAAAACATTAGAAAAAAAATTGAACCAGATCACAAAAACCCCACTTATATCACAACTGTCCACGGAATTGGCTATAAATTCGATCCTCCACTAAACGACAACGACTCAAATAACACCCATGTTCACTAGCCTGCGGATTAAATTACTGGCAAGTTTTTTCTTAGTTGTGGCGATCGCGGTGGGAACTATTGCTTACATTGCCACCATTTCAGCCACCAATCAATTTGACCGATACGTGAGCAGAGATCAGGCTGAACAATATCAGCGCTTGGCACTAACCTTTACAAATTATTATCGTTATGCGGGGGGGTGGAATGAAGTTTCCAACCTCACCGAAAAGGTCGCAGAAATGTATAGCGAGAGGTTCGTGCTTACAGATCCAGACGGAAAGGTAATAAGTGATACTGCTGCAAAGCTGGAAAACAAAGAGCTCGAAGACGACTGGTCCAGTAAAAGCATAACCCTTAGACTCGGAGAGTACCCGATTGGAAAGATCTACATAAAAACGCAAGAACGTTCAACTTTACAAAAAGCATTTCTTGACTCAGTCAACAAATCCGTTATAACAGCAGCCGTAATCGCAGGCTTGGCAGGAATACTTCTTGCCACATTCTTTTCGAGGAACATCGTGAAACCAGTACGTAACTTGACCACAGCAACAAGAAAAATGCAGGAAGGTAACTTAGGCCAGCGGGTTGATATTTCTACCAACGATGAAATCGGCACTCTTGGTAAAGCATTCAACGCTCTAGGAGCCAGGCTTAAAAAGCAAAAACAACTGCGTGAGGAAATGGTTAGTGATGTAGCTCACGAGCTCCGCAACCCTCTTTCCAATATTCAAGGCTATCTAGAGGGTTTAAAAGAAGGTTTGATCAAACCAGACGACGAAGTCTTTGAGTCACTCCATCGACAATCATTGGTCCTTAACAGGTTAATCAATGACCTAAGAGCTGTAAACAAGGCGAAGGCGGGCAAGCTGAAACTGGAGAAAAAACCAATCGTCCTAGAAGATATAGTCTCAAATGCCGTCAAATCTATTGAAAACAAAGCAAGGGATCAAAAAATAATCCTAAACACCCGCCTACCTGACTCAACCCTTGTAGAAGCTGACCCCGAACGCCTAACCCAGGTGATACGTAATCTGCTAGATAATGCCTTAACTCACACCCATGAAGGCGGCAGAGTCACCATCCACGTCCGTTCGGAAAAAGATCAAGCAATTATTCACGTAGTCGACACCGGTGTTGGAATACCAAACAGCGATCAACCACACATATTTGATCGCTTCTATAGAGTAGACAAATCGAGGTCTAGACATACCGGCGGAACTGGTCTTGGACTGTCAATCGCGAAGCAGATCATCGAAGCCCACAACGGAGAAATATCCATGAAAAGCAAAGAAGGTGCGGGATCAGTGTTTACGATCGTTCTTCCCAGAATCGATGATTTCAATGATAAAAACGACAATTAGCCAAGCAGAACCCAGCTAATTGCCGTCCCAAATAACGGGTTTCCATCTATCTATACTTACTGCACTTTCTCAAATCTGCAGCTTCAACTATAGATTGGTTTGACTCAGAATATCCGGTACGTATCTTTCCCAACCCATTGGCATAAGGTGAACTCCCTCACATAAATCCGCAGTGTCATTTATCACACGAGCACAGATCTCTAAGCTCTTACGGACGGTGTCAGAAGCATCTGAAAGTTCTTTTATTACACTATCGGGTATTACTACTCCAGCGATGTTACTATCCATAAATCGCGCCATTCCCGCGGATTTCAGGGGCAAAATGCCCACCATTACAGGTGTATCCACGCCTGCCGACCTCAACTCTTCGATAAAGTTAGCAAAAATCTCAGGGTCGTAAACAGCCTGGGTTTGAAAGAACTTCGCGCCATACTGAGCTTTCATTCTACTTTTAATTATCTGTGGCTCGAGTGGGTCTGCTCCCGGATTTGCCGCCGCCCCAGCGAAAAACTGAGGAGACCCCTGGAGTTCGTTTCCAACTAAATCTTCCCCACTATTTAGGGTCTGAATGGTTTCCAGAAGCTGGATTGAATCAAGATCAAACACCGGCTTCGCCTGAGGATGATCTCCCAAAGTCGTGTAATCACCGGTCAACGCTAGAACATTCCTCATTCCAAGAACCCAAGCCCCTAACAAGGACGATTGGAGTCCCAGCCTATTCCTATCTCTACATGTCATTTGATAAACAGTTTCGAGGTCTCTTTCTTCGAGAAGCCGACACATAGCCACTGAACTCATCCGCATCGCAGAAGATTGCAAATCAGTTACATTAAAAGCATCTATTAAATCCGATATTTCTTCCACCTCGTGAAGTTCTCCCTCGACATCTACCCCTTTAGGAGGACCAGCTTCACAGGTAATTGCAAACTCCCCAGCTTCTAGTTTTTGTTGTAGAATGCTCATTATTCCTCCTCAGCTTCAATCGCCCAGTAAAGTGAACTCCGTTCTTCAACGGGAACTCCGAACTCATATTTTTTTCTAGTTTTAGGGGGATTGTACTGTTCGAGCAAATCCAAGCGACCGATATCCTTTAGCCTCTGATAAATTAATTCCCATCCGCAGGGGCGTCCAGGTTCCACCTCACATTTCCCTTGATATGAACCTCCACAAGCACCGTTGAGAAGACCTTTAATACACATAGTAAGTGGACAAATTCCCCCAGTATACTCCAATAGGCATTCTCCGCATCTTTTACAGGTTTCTTCAGAGGGCCAGGTTCCATGGAAATCTCCCATGGATATAGTATCGTTTGCCGGGTGGACCTGCTTATCAACCAGCTTGCTAACTGCCTGTACACCAATACCGCAACAGGAGACAAGTAAAGAATCGCTTTGTTCAATCTGCTCGGAAACGCGGGCAAGCTTCATTCCTGCAAGTGCTTTATTACAGAGAAATTCGACCACCCTAGTTCCCGACACCTTCCACCCTTCCTCGGTCAGTTTTTTAGATAGATCGGTTACACGTTCTGCCCCTCCGTCTCCAGTAGCAGCATCACAGCCACCACACCCTAGGACAAAGACACTATTATCGTTCTCCAGATATCCTTGTATTTCCTCCCATGACTTCGGTTCAGATAGAATCATTTTATATACCTCCTATCCGCAAATATCAATGAACCGCGCAGGCCATACAGGGATCAAACGAGCGAACTATCCGAGCTGCTTCAATTGGGTTGTCTTGATCCTCGACCTTTGTACCAATCAATGCTTCCTCTATTGGTCCCGGTCTACCTTTACTATCCTTGGGTGAAGCGTTCCAGGTTGTCGGAACAACCAACTGATAGTTAGCTATCTTTCCACCTTTTACCTCTATCCAGTGCCCCAAAGTTCCTCTGGGCGCGCTGGTCACGCCAACTCCGGAACCTTCATCTGGCATCTCATATCTGGCGCATGACGGTTCACCCGGGTCTAACTGAGAAGACCACTCTGCCATGAGATCGCTTATATATTTACACTCGAGTGCACGAGTAAGATGTCGCCCAGCAACCGACGCACAATTCTCAAGATCTATATTCAACTTATTCATTATTTCATCCATTCTTGTCTTTATGTAATCATTCCCTCTTGTGTAGTTAATAAGTACTCTAGCTGCAGGGCCGACTTCACAGGGAAGCCCTCTGTATCTTGGGGCTTTTACCCAGGAATATGCACCTTCTTTGTCCGCACTGGGATTAGTCTTTGCAATTGACGGATGACCAGCAGTTTCGTCACTATACCAAGAGTGAGTTACCTCTTCAGTAATCTCCTCCAGATCCACTTCATCTACTCCCGAATTTCCAAGCTGGAAGATCCCACCAAGTAGTCCAACAGGGGTGTCCTGAGGTCTTGCCGACACGTTATCGAAGTAAAACCCGCCGTATTCCAAAAACGTATCCACACCTTGACCTATCTCAAAGTAATCGTCATACGCTTCCACCAAGGCAATCGCCCCTGGAAGGTATTGATTATCAATGAAGGACCGGATCTCCTTTAAACGAGACTGGCACTTTTCTATCAGATCCAGGTCGGGCTTTCGGGTGGATCCCCCAGGTACTGTACCCATATTATGAGGCATCTTCGCACCAAAAAGAGCCAAAAGCTCGTGGGCCTTCTTTCTAATCTCAAGACCGTCCAGGTAATCCTGGCACAAGTCAGCGCTGATCTCGGGGCCAAGCCTGTAGTCACCCTCATATTGCGGTGAAAAAGGAGAGCCATCGGTGGTTGTTAGATAGTTGACCAGAGCATCGATCCCCGGTGCATCGCCCGTATAATCCTTCAAAATTTCCGGGTTCAAGTAATCCAATGAGGCAAGGTGGTAAAAGTGAAGGACGTGCGACTGAATAAAGTTCGCACCCAACATTATATTCTTGATAATTCGACCGTTTTTTGGTACTTGATCCCTAATTCCGAAAGCATCTTCCAAGGCTAGAGAAGAGGCAGTAGCATGAGCTGTAGGACAAACTCCACAGACTCTCTGAGTAATACGCTGAGCATCTCGTGGATCCCGGCCAGCTAGAATCTGCTCAAATCCCCTGAAGAGCGTACCACTACTCCTAGCAGCCCTTACTACGTTTCCTTCGACCTCAGTATCGATTTTAAGGTGACCTTCAATCCTGGTCACCGGATCTATTGTAATCTGTTTCACTTTAGCCTCCTGTACATCTCCTCCGACTCTTCAGGGCCAAACTTCTCAAAGAACGGGCTCATTAAGTCTGGAAAACCCGGTTCAACGCAACCAATACAGGGATGATTGTTTTTTATCGCCCAGTTTAACCCATCGTGCCAACCTCTGTTGGGACACGGAGCATTGGCATACGGACCCTTACAGCCAATTTCTACCAAACATCCTTCTTCCCCTACGTGACGAGCAAAATGGCCATTAGCAAAATCGCCCCTGCGCGGACAATTATCGTGTATTAATTCACCGTAAACCGCCGTCAATCGACCAATATCGTCAACTTGATCAGCTTCAGGAAGTCCAAACAACATCACCGACGCCAGCGTGTCCACAAACCAACTAGGTTCAGGGGGACAACCGGGAACATTTAGATAAGGCGTATCAATACCCTGATTATTCAGATGTTCAGAAACTGCGACGGCTTCTGTCGGATTAGGGGCTCCAGAAGGAATCCCCCCATATGCAGCACAAGTCCCAACGTTGACAACCGCCGTGGCCTTAGGCGCCAACCTGATCACTTGGTCTGCTATAGGTTCTTCACCCACTGTACAGTATTTGCCATCGGCGCCTGTTGGAACTGCACCTTCGACAACCAGCATATAGTCTTCTTCCGCCTCGGTGCGGCTCAACACTTCTAGTGCAAGCTCGCCAGTTGCGCCCATTAGAGTCGCCATAAATTTCAGTTCAATTGATTTTCCAGGAACCACTTCGTCTATAAGCAAATTGGATAGTTTAGGGTAACTCGAATTCATGAGAGAAATTGCACAACCCGTGCAAGCTGCACCCTGTAACCAAATTACAGAATACGTTTCTGTTTGTCTGTCCAAGGTTATACCTCCTATCCTACAAAGAATGATATCACATTCACAAGATAAATTAAATACCCACTCCTACTCGCACCCAATAGTTAAAAAACCGCCGGGGAGGGGTTGAATAGTTTGAAGTGATTAGGTAAACTTTTTCAGATTTAGCAGTCGGTAGACAAGAGTGCTAACTAAATATTTATCGGGCAGGTTACAGTTTTATAATTAATAATAAAATGAGGAGGTATCAATGGATATAAAACCATTAGGTCGTAGAGTATTGGTGGAGAAAGTTGAAATCGAAGAAGAGGAAGTTACAGAAGGTGGGATTGTTCTGCCGGAAAGTGCCAAGGAAGAGGATAACTACGTGAAGGCAGAAGTCCTCGCAACTGGAACAGACGAAAAGATAGAGGTTGAAGTCGGAGATCAAGTTATCCTATCTAGCTTCTCCGGTACGGAAATCGAGATGAACGATCGGGAGTTAAAAATAGTTAAGGACAATAACATTCTTGCAAAGATTGAATAACATTTAACTTAGGAGGTTAACAAAACTATGGCCAAAGAAGTCAAATTTCATGAAGACGCAAGAAGGGCTTTACAGGAAGGTGTGAACAAGCTTGCCAAAGCTGTCAGAATTACACTTGGACCGAGGGGAAGAAACGTAATATTGGATAAAGATTTTGGTGCTCCCGACATCACTAACGATGGAGTCACAATCGCAGAGGAACAAGAATATAAGAACAAGTTTGAAAACCTCGGAGCCCAATTGGTAAAGGAAGTTGCAAGCGAAACGAACGATGCAGCTGGAGACGGTACTACAACCGCTACTATTCTAGCCCACGCAATCTTGGAAGAGGGTTTCAAAAACGTGGCAGCAGGTGCAAACCCTGAATACTTGAAACAAGGAATTAAACGAGGAACACAAAAAATAGTGGAAGAACTGGAAAAACATAGCAGGGAGCTTTCAGCCAAAGAGGAAACCGCTCAGGTAGCAACAATCTCCGCCAACGACGAAGAGATAGGCCGAATCATTGCCGATACCATGGAAGAGGCTGGTGAAAACGGTGTAATAACCGTAGAGGAATCAGAGGGTATTGATACCTACTTCGAGCTTGTTGAAGGTATGCAATTTGACCGAGAGTATCTATCGCCCTACTTCGTAACAGACTCTGAAAACATGAAAGTGGATCTGGAAGAACCATATATTCTCATCACCGATCAGGAAATTAAGAACGCACAAGATTTCGTGCCCGTCCTAGAGAAAATTGCACAAACTGGAAAACCTCTGCTCGTAGTCGCCGACGACGTCGACGGCGAAGCGCTAACGACGATGGTAATCAACAAGATCAAGGGAACACTGGACAGCGTCGCGGTCAAAGCACCAGGCTTTGGAGACCGACGCGAAGCCCAACTAGAGGACCTCGCTGTACTCACAAATGGTCAGGTCATTGCCGAAGATCTGGGAATGGACATTAGCGATACAACCGTAGATATGTTGGGGCAGGCAGAGAGGGTGCGTGTAACAGATGAAGACACCACAATAATCGGCGGAAAAGGTTCAAAAGAAGCAATAAAAGGAAGAGTCGATCAAATTGATAAGCAGATTTCCACCAGCGACTCCGACTACGATAGAGAAAAACTTGAAGAAAGAAAAGCCAAACTTGTTGGCGGTATCGCCGTAATTAAAGTAGGTGCAGCAACGGAGACCGAACTAGATGAGAGAAAAACACGCATGGAAGATGCTCTAGAAGCAACTCAGGCGGCCGTTGACGAAGGTATCCTCCCGGGTGGAGGAGTTTCCTTGCTCAGAGCGGCAGAAACCATCGACGAATTAGAGCTGGAAGGAGATCATGCAGTCGGAGCAACCATCCTGAAAAAAGCAGTAAAGAAACCAGTAAAACAGCTGGCAGACAACGCTGGATTTGAAGGAGCAATCATAGCCGAAAGACTATTAGAAAAGGATCACGATATCGGATTTGACGTCGTTCAGGAAAAATATATCAACATGATTGAAGCTGGAATCATTGACCCGACAAAAGTAACAAGATCAGCAATCCAAAATGCCTCATCCGTAGCCAGTATGCTCCTTTCTACAGACGCCCTTGTAGTGGAGGAAGAGGAAGAAGACAACGAAGGCGGCGGTGGAGCGCCTGGCGGTGGAGCGCCTGGCGGCGGTATGCCTGGCGGCGGTATGCCGGCAATGTAAAGCTCATACATTATAATCGAACAATTCACCCGCGGCATCTCGCGATATGCCGCGGGTTTTTATTTTTTCACCTCGCCTTTTACCTTATACTATATTGTGTTCTGTACAGATTAATAGAAAACTTAGGTATTAAATCTTCACAACACCTTTAACTCACATGATTAACAAACTTACATTAGAAAGTAATGCCAAGGACAAGAACAACAATCACAAGTCCGGAGTCGCACTGGTCCTCGGTGGTGGTGGCGCGCGGGGATTTGCCCACCTGGGTGTCATAAAAGCGTTACAACACGCAGACTTAACTCCTGACTTGATAGTGGGTACAAGCATGGGAGCTGTAATCGGGGCCGCCGCAGCGGGAAAGGTCAATACAGACGACTTGATAAAAATCCTAGAAAGGCTAGATATCAATCAGATACTACAAATATCAAGGGAAAGTCGAAGAGAATTGGAAAAGATAATCGGCAAAACTCTAGCTCAGGGAATTGGGGTAAACCGTTGGACCGCCAGTGAGTCAGGTAGGACCCCAGTCAAACTGGCCCGATTTTTTACGTTCTTTAAACTACTAACAAAGGATTCCTGGGTCAAAGACCTCCCTATAGATTACGCTGCTATTGCTACTGACCTTGTAACAGGTAAAGAAGTAATAATCAATGAAGGAAAAGTTTATCGGGCAGCAGCAGCCAGCTCTGCCATTCCTGGCTTTATCCCCCCGGTAAAATGGAAAAATCATTTACTAGTTGACGGCGGGGTCGTTGACCCAGTACCGATCTTGCCAGCAATACAATTCGGTGCAGAATCGGTACTGGCTGTAGATGTAGGCACCAACTTATCCAAGGACCCTAAAAACAACCCTTTAGACACATTCAACAGAACCAACAAGATTAGAAAAAAAGAACTGCTCAACACGAAAAACACCATAGCTACAGAGAAACTAGAGGGAAAACTAGAAGTAATCAAACCGAAAGTCGCTAAGTTAAACTGGTTGGATTTTAATAAAGTCAAGGAGGCGTCTACCCTTGGCGAAGAATGCATGGAAAAACATTTCGAAGACGTCAGAAAACTGTTCCAGTCTATTGGGAATACTTAACAAAATTTTTAGTCAATTACCCCGTCCCAAGGGATGGGCTTGTAGAAAAACATTGGAATAGAAGGCTGAATTTGAAGAAGGGGAATTGTTCCAGCACTCAATTCTCAAATTGAACATACGGCTAACCTAAATTTTTCAACAAACCTGTAAGAATCACTCAAACTAGGGTGGAATAAACTTAAAGTATAACTACTTCGTTTTGAGTTAAGTTGGCTAGGCCCACTGAATTTACTTTGAAATATGGACATTTCCCATTATAATGCTTTTATGGTCCCTTCTTCATTATGTGGTGAACGCCAGCTTTTGTCCCAAGCACGTAATCCCAAGGTGTTAACAGTCCTTACATGCGGCATGATTAACCGTACTCTACCCTCAAATTTTTCTGTAAAACTCCAGGCTAAAACTACCTTTGTAATTTCTATTATTAGGGAGGTCATATGTCTTATCAGGTTGATAGCAAGAAGAACTCAGTTAGAGCTTACTTCGATGAAATCGGCGACGGGCCTCTATTAAGCAGAAAAGAAGAAGCTGAATTAGCTCAGAAAATAGAAGAAAACGACACGCAAGCGAAAAAAGAACTGGCTATTGCCAATTTAAGGCTAGTAATCAGCATAGCCAAAAGATATCGGAATTATGGTTTGTCGTTCCTTGATCTAATTCAGGAAGGTAATTTAGGACTGATGAAGGCAGTAGAAAAATTCGATTGGCGTAAAGGTTACAAATTCAGCACGTATGCAACTTGGTGGATCAGGCAGGCAATATTAAGAGCGATAACAAACCGTTCAAGAACTATTCGGGTCCCTGCTCATATGAATGAGCTAATCAGGGATATCAAAAAAGAAGAACGAGATTTCATTCAAGAAAACGGTCGAGAACCCACCCCAAGTGAAGTTGCAGATATCCTTGACGTGCCCGTGGAAAAAATTCGAAAAGCGCAGAAAACTGCACAAAGAACGACATCCCTGGACAAACCGTTAAGCGAGGAAAACGGTGAAGCGGGGGTATTGTGTGATATTCTCCCCGATAGTAACCTTCCAAATCCAGAGGAAAAATCTCTAGAAATGATGACAAAGAATCACTTAACACAACTCCTGCAAGACGTTCTCACGGATAGAGAGCGAAGAATTGTACAACTACGATATGGCTTGAAAGATTATCATCCACGTACACTAAATGAAGTAGGCAAAGTGTTTGGAATCAGCAGAGAACGTGTGAGACAAATACAAAAAGAAGCAATCGATAAACTCAAAAACCCAAAAATAAAAAAACAACTCAGAACTTACCTAAAAGTCCGGACAAATTAAGCCCAGATTTCCAGAAGGGACAATTCATCCCAAGAACGCCGGAAAAATGGATATCACGTTCAAGGGATGAATTGAATTATTGCGATCAATCTAATTAGATAATCAATAGACCGATCTTCCCAGCCTCCTTAATTGAGCTTCTTTTGAACTTACCGGTGTTCAGCTACATCTTCTGACCAGTTCATTATCAATCAAACACGGGTCATTAATTCTCTTTCTGGATCAAAACAACTAGATTTACGAAGATTAATTCCTCTAAGACAAATCATCTACCAATTTACCTGGAGAGCCAAATATGGGATCTCCGTTTTTATCCTGTTCATCCCCTGCTTCGTTATGGGTCTTCCAATTACCGTTTACTAACTCCATAGATGCATTCCTGGGTTCTCCCGCGGATGATGTTCCTGCTGGCCAGCCATCCGAGGCTGATATAACCTGCACTTCTTGACCGTCAGGATTCACTAACACAACCCGTGTTCCGGAATTTGGTAGCCCTCCAGTATATAATATATCAGCATCAACAGTGGCAACCGTTTCATCGTCAGTCCGTTCCAGTAAAATTACACCCTGGGGAGGAAGATAACTGTTAATAACCTGAACCGTATTTGCCTTTTCAGAGCCCAGAAAGATTTCCGCATCATCCCAAGCTATTTTCCAACCCGACAACTCCAACTTCTTTTCAGTTGTATTATGCAATTCAATCCATTCGTCCCCCCAGCTAGCTCGAGTACCTGACCAGGCAACTTCACTTATTTTAACTTGAGGATCACTAGCAGCAAAACTAACTACCGAAATCAAAACGATCAATGTAAGTGACAAACCTATACTCTTCGACAAAATCGTCCTCATAATACCACCCCGTATGGAAAATATTTTTATCATTCACGATTTCATCAACTTATTATAAACACCCCAATTTAGGCAGTCTATAAAGTTAATTAACCAAAGGCTTAACGTAAGATAAACTAACTCTCAAAGACCGGGTAGACACGAAGACTCGAAAGGCCCAAAAAAGAGCTTCTTATCGATAATAGGTTTCTACTGTTGATATAGAGAGGCGATACAAATATAATTTCCTCCGTTCTGGGGGGAATAATGGAAAATCTAGTTATTGTAGAATCACCAACCAAAGCAAATACGATAAATAGGTACCTGGGTTCTGCCTATAAAGTACTATCCTCAAAGGGTCACATAAGAGACCTGCCCCAAAAAGAGCTCGGGGTAGAGATAGAAAACGGATTCAGGCCAACCTTAGTTGTCAACCAAAAGAAATTGATCGGTAAACTACGAAAAGAAGCCACCAAAAAAGATACAGTATATCTAGCAACAGATAACGATAGAGAAGGAGAAGCAATAGCATTTGATCTCTACGAATTGCTAAACACAAATGGTAATTCGAAGGGAGACGCAAAATTCAAACGCATTATTTTTAACGAGATCACACAAGACAGTATCAAGCAAGCAATTAAGGAACCTACACACATCGACTTAGAAAAAGTAGAAGCTCAACGAGCCCGCCGTATACTCGACAGGTTAGTTGGGTATTTGATAAGCCCCTTGTTATCGAAATCAATATCCGGAAGTCGATTTGAAGGATTAAGCGCCGGCCGCGTGCAATCAGTAGGGCTGAAATACATAGTCGACAGAGAGGAAAAACGCGAGAAATTTGAACCAGAGGAATATTGGAAGGTAAGAGTAGATTTATACAAAGAGTCGCCTTCCTCTTCATTCCCACTCAAGCTACACAAAATCAGTGGACAGAAACCTGAAATTAACAATGGGGAAGAGGCAGATAAAATAAAATCAGAGCTCGACCAGGCCAAATTCCAGCTATCACAACTCACGGAAAAGGATAAAACACGATCACCGTTACCGCCCTTCATCACGTCAACCCTCCAGAGAACTGCTTCTTCAATCCTCAATTTCAGCCCCACGAAGACAATGAGGATAGCACAAACACTTTACGAAGGCGTGGAGCTGGACAAAGGAATAGAGGGTTTAATTACCTACATGAGGACAGATTCCACTCGGGTCGCCAAGGAAGCCAACAGTGAATTAAGGAGCTTCATTAAAGACCGATTCGGCCCAGACTACCTGGTCAACAAAACCAGATATTACCGAAAAAAAAGTGGCGCACAAGATGCGCATGAGGCAATTCGACCAACAGGCGTGTGTAGACAGCCTTCTAATCTCAAAGGTCACTTATCTAATGATCAATATAAGCTCTATAAGTTAATCTGGGACAGATTTGTAGCAACTCAGATGAGTAACGCTAGATATAAACGAAAAAAAATCGAAGTCACGGCAAATAAGTACCTGTTCAAGACCTCGGGTAGCAGTTTAGTCTTCGATGGATTTCTAAAAGTGCTTAAACTCAAACCGTTAAAAGACCAAGACGTCCAACTGCCAAAAAATCTCTCGAAGGGCGACAGTTTGAAGTTGGATAATATAGATCCTAGCCAACACTTCACCAAGCCCCCAAATAGGTACACTGAAGCGGGCTTAATTAAAGAATTGGAAAAACAGGGCATAGGGAGGCCAAGTACCTACGCTAGCATCATATCAACAATCCAAAAGCGGGACTACATTGTGAAGCGAAAAGGCTCGTTTGTCCCCACTTTGTTGGGATTTGTTGTGGTTGAATTCCTAGAGCAGTTCTTTTCGGAAATAGTGGAACCAAGTTTAACTGCAAAAATGGAAGAGGCATTAGATCAGATAAAAGATGGGAAAACGTCAAGAGAAAAGACCTTAACAAAATTCTACGCCCCACTAAAAAAAGAGCTGGACAAAGTAGAGGAAATCCTGGATTCCAGAGAAGACGAGTTTGAAATTCCCACGGACGTGAGCTGTCCAGAGTGCGGGGAACACATGAATATCCGATACTGGAAAGGTTCACCGTACTTGTCCTGTTCTTCATGGCCAGAATGCGAAGAAAAAATGAGCCTGCCTCCAGACATATCATTTACGTTCAAGGATGGCAAAGTCATTCTCGAAGCCGAGTTAAAAAAACGACAGCAAGAAGAACAAAACATGGCTGAAAAAAGATGTCCAAAGTGTGACTCGAAAATGGAAATAAAGCATGGGAGATATGGAAGATTTTACGCGTGCACCAATCCCGATTGTAATGAAACGGCTTCTATTTCAACAGGTGTAAAATGCCCGAATTGTGCAGATGGAGAGCTAGTCGAGCGGTATTCACGCAAGAAAAAACAGACCTTCTATGGTTGCAGCAACTACCCCGATTGCAAATTTACTACAAGTGATAAACCCGTCAAAAGCTGTCCGAAGTGCGGCCAGGGGGTGCTCGTTAACTCAGGAGACAAATTAGTTTGCACAAACAAAAACTGCGATTATGAAGAAGAACTTTGATTCAACTATCGAATCTGGTTTATCAAAGAAAAACGCAAGCACGCAAAAGTTGGGGAAAAATTGAAAGGGAACGCTCCCTGACTTAAGATTTATTTGATGATAAAAAGAATTACAATAAAGAAAGGAGGGGTGGGCGAGCGGCCAAAACCGCCGGTTTGGAGTACCGGTGAACCGCGAGGTTCCGTGGGTTCAAATCCCACCCCCTCCGCCAACCATGCTAGGCAGGAGCTAGCGGTTCCTGTTATCCTCAATCCGCTATAGGGGAGCCAATATACCTGCTGAGGGGTTGAGTGTTTGGGACTGAACTTGGCAAAGTGGTGTTGACGGTCGAGTCTTCTGCGGCATAAGTCTACAAACCCCGTCAGGCCCGGAAGGGAGCAGCGGTAAGTGGACCTCTGTGGGTGTCAGGAGGTAGCTTGATCAGAGCGAACTAGCCAAGTAACGCCAAGCAAACGACTTCGAGGCAGGTTGCATGGAACCTTGATCTACCTGGTTATAGTTGAATCCTTTGTGTGATCCACTTCACAAACGAGAGTCTAAAATTAGGTGATACAATGCGGTGTTTCTTCTGTTTCGGAATACCTGAAAACGTTCAACAAAGCATGGTCGAATTCTATGATTCGATTAATAATCCAGCACAGGTGAAATGGGTAAAAAGGAACAACTTACACATTACACTAAAATTCCTCGGCAACGTGGAAGAATCTTTATTGCCTAAAATCAAAACTAACGCTCAGGCAGCCATAGAAGGCCAATCCAGATTTCAAGTAAATGTCGATAAACTGGGATCATTTCCTCATATGGGATACCCCAAGGTCATATGGTTTGGTTTGTCATCCGCTCCCGAGGAAATTTACAGATTGCACAACGAGCTCGAAGAACAACTAACCAAACTTGGCTTTTCAAAAGAGGATCGGGATTACGTGCCTCACGTCACCCTAGGGCGCACAAAAGATAAAAACAACGGTAAAATCAAAGATCTCGGGAAAAAGTTACAAAAAACAAGAATGGAAGAAAGTTGGAAAGTTACTATAAACAAACTAACTTTAATGGAGAGCCAACTACGATCAAAAGGACCCGTATACTCGCCACTTTTTTACGTGCCGCTGGGCAGTTAATCAAAGTGAGTTACAAATATTTGGATCACGGAGCTGACATTGGAATTCACGCCGAAGGAAGGTCAATTGAAGAGCTATTCGCGGAGGCGGCAAAGGGTTTGTTTAGCCTTATGGTCGACTTAAACCAGATAAAACCAATATCGATGGATTCAATCCAAATAAAGGGAGAAACTTTTTCAGAAGACTTGCTGTACGAGTGGTTAAAAGAACTGTTGACCGCAAGTGACCTAAAACGTTCGGTTTACAAAGAATTCGACGTAAACATTACCCAGAAAAGGAACAAATTATCCTTAAACAGCCAGTTGTATGGGCAAAAGATCAATCCAGATAAACATACGCTGGGTTCGGAAGTTAAAGCAATTACCTACCAGGGATTGGAAGTGGAAAGGAAGGCAGGCAAGTGGATTTGTCAGTACGTAGTTGATGTCTAAAGCCGGGATGATGACCTACATTGAGTATCGATAAGAATAAAATAGAGCTAGTCAAACTGAACGAAAACACATGGGAAATCCCTAAAGTAGGTGAGATGAACGTTCCTGGCAGGTTATTTGCCAACCAGGAAACTGTTCAAGAGCTGGAGGATGAGTTTCGCGAAGGTTCGCAATGGAGCGCTCTTGAGCAAATCATTAACGTAGCTGCTCTGCCAGGAATAGTAACTGCGTCAATAGGACTGGCAGACATACACCCGGGTTACGGCTTTCCAATAGGTGGAGTAGCCGCCTTTGATCCTAGCAATGGTGTAATCGTAGCTGGTGGAGTGGGATTTGACATAAACTGTGGTGTACGTTTGATGAGAACTCCACTTGAAGTAGCGGATATTACTGATTCTAAACAAAGAATCGCTAAAACTCTATTCCAAATGATCCCGGCTGGATTGGGATCAGAAGGCGAAATAAGCCTCTCCATTACAGAGATAGATAGAGCCCTGGTTGAAGGAGCACGCTTTGGCTTGGAAATTGGCTACGGTCTCGACGACGACCTAGAATTCATCGAGGAAGGCGGCCGAATAAATGGCGCAGAACCTGAGAACGTCAGTCGGCGAGCAAAACAAAGACAATTTAAAGAAATCGGCACCCTGGGATCGGGTAACCATTATCTGGAACTTCAGGAAGTTGAAGAAATTTTTGACGACAATACAGCAAAAACATACGGTATATATGAAGGACAAATAGTAATCTCCATTCACACAGGGTCTCGAGCGTTAGGTCACCAGATCGGTCAGGATTACCTGTCTAAACTAAAAACGGCCAGCGAGAAATATAATCTTCCAATAAGAGAAAAGGAATTAGTCTCCGCCCCCGTGGACAGCCCGGAAGGACAAGAATATCTAGGTGCCATGAGATGTGGAATAAACTGCGCGTTCGCCAACCGTCAAGTTCTCTCCGGGCTAACCAGAAGAGGACTAAAAAAGGCAATAGGATTACCCCTCCACAAAGTAAAAACGGTCTATGAAGTTGGCCATAACACTGCAAAAATTGAAAAGCACACAGTTGAGGGCAAAGAGAAAACACTTTTGGTTCATCGAAAAGGATCAACCAGAGCTTTCGGACCAGGACGGCCCGAATTGCCCGATAAGTATCGAAACATCGGCGGTCCCGTTCTGGTAGGTGGAACTATGGGAACGTCATCTTACATACTACGAGGCACTGACAGAACAATGGAAAAAACGTTCGGTAGCAGCATACACGGGGCCGGTAGGTCTATGTCGCGAAAGAAAGCCAAATCCAAGTTTTGGGGCGAGGACGTAGAAACTTCGCTGAGTGACCAAGGCATTATCGTCGAATCCCACTCTTATCCAGGTTTAGCTGAGGAAGCACCTGGCGCCTACAAAGACGTAGAAAAAGTAGTCCATGCGGTTCACGAGAGTGGGCTAAGCCCAAAAGTTGCAAAATTGAGACCAATAATTGTAATTAAGGGATAGCGACCCGAGCTTCAGCACCTTTCAACCCTTACAGTTCTATTATTCTGATAAGCTTCTTTAATCTTCTTCGCTTGAGGGGAATCCTCATCCAACTTAATTCTCCCTCGTTTGGAAACCGCCCCGGAGAATATACGTTTCCCATCAACCGTTATATCAACTTCGTCCCCATTAAACGACGGCGCAAAATTCAACGAGAGATACTCATTAGTTTCCTTGATAGTAAAATCCTTGGAATCGGTCCCTGAATCTGATCTATCTTCGAAACTTCTTACGTCAATCTTAAGGCCCAATTTTGATTCTAACCCATCGATCCTCTTCCCGCCACGTCCCAAAACCGCAGGAATGTTATGATCAGCTAAGTATATCGCGATTCGATTATCTGACTTGATTTCCAAATCGAAGTCAAAAGAAAATTCCCCTTCCAACCGATACTCGATCTCTCCAGCAGCCAAATCCCACATGCGATTACGTTCCTTTCCTTTAAGTGGAATTACAACTACCTGTTCACCGAACGTGTATATTTCGTAAGTTAAAGTGCCGGTTTTGAAGTCCCGTACCTCTATTACTGGCCGTGATAGATCACCTTGCTCCATACCTGTAGGGGTTTTGACCGTCATCTCCACGTCAAAAACCTTCTTAATATCTCCACCGTCTATGTGAAGAACAGTATCTACAATTTGAGGAATCATTCCCAATTCTACCCTTCCTACCAGTCTCTGGAGAGAGTCAATGGCCTTTGTCGCGTGTACAACTCCTATTAACCCCACACCAGACATGCGCAAGTCCGCAAATACTTCGAAATCAGTCGTACCTCTCATCTCATCAAAGATAGTGTAATCCGGCCGAGTTAATAGAAGAACCTTAGCCGTATTAGCCATTTCTCCATCCAGGTCTCTATATTGACTTATCTCGTCTGAAACGTCCAGATCCCTCGGCTTCTCCATGGTCTTAACTACCCATCCAGAAGTACGTAAGAACTCAGAAAGAGCCTGCACTAAAGTTGACTTGCCCATTCCTGGAGCTCCCGCTACCAGAACACCTCGGTGAGTCTGTTTCAACCTGTCCTTTATCAAACCCGAGTAAGAATAGTCGTCGACGGTCGTCTTTTTGACGGGCCTTGTGGCGGTAATTTCAGTTGCATCAGAAAACGGCGGCTTAGCAATAGCTATACGGATATTTCCCAGTTGGACTACAGAAGCACCACCTGAATCCATTTCAATAAACCCAGCGGGATGAACGTCGGCCACCTCTACAATCTGCTGGGTTAGTTTTTCCAGGTACTCCGAACTGAGCTTCTCACTATCTATCGACTCTAGCGTCACTGCATCCGGAGTTCCTATCTTCGCCTTTGGGACGGTATTCGCCCGTAAGTGAACGGACATCGTTTGGTCGTCGAAAAAATTCAACAGCTCCAACCTCTCCAAGCTTGTCGCACTCTCGTCTTCCTTTGGTTTGTGAAGACAGACAGATAACCCCTTGCTGCGAGCAACAGACGCCTGGATCTGGTTGTTGGTGATCAACACTCCATCTACCTTCTGCACTAACTCTCTGATGAGTGCATCCATCCTGTTTGATCCAGGCAATGCTCCATCGTATCCAAGGCCCTGGTACCCGTCAAATTTCAAGTCAATTGTACCTTCCTCACAAAACTTCCTTAATTCCTCTAACTCATTAAGGCCTTTATAGCCAGTTTCTTGCCCTTTGGTCGCCTGTGATTCTAACTCCAGAACAACGACTTCTGGAACCACAATTCCTGCACCGTCCAGTTCACCAGTTGAAACTAGCTCGGTAACACCGCCATCGACTATTACACTGATATCTGGAACATACTTCTTGATCTCATTTTTCATTTATTTACCTCACCGCGGTTGTAGATTGACCCACAAAGACCTTGAATTCACAAAGACCAAACTTTATCGTGAGCTCGACAAAATTAATTTGGCAAGACGTTCATGATCATGCTTGACAGTATTTTTTCCTTCCAACTCAACTAAGTCTATAAGATCATCCTCGATAACGCTTACACCGTAATTATTATCTGGCTTTAGATCAGGTTGCACAAGCCCTGAACCCTCACTGACGTAGCGATCCAGAACGATGCTATCGACGTTACCATTATTAACCACTACAAAGTCCAACTTAGAGGCATCAATGTAAGAATCTAACATGTCCAGATGATCGCTAGCACTCATTCCATCCGTTTCGCCTGGCTCAATCATAATGTTTGTCACGTAGTATTTCTTTGCCCGAGCTTTTTGTATGGTAAAAGCAAGCTCATCCACCAGCAGATTGGGAATAATAGAAGTAAACAGGCTACCGGGACCCAATATAATGATCTCCGCTTCATTTATCGCTTTCAAGGCTTCAGAATAGGGAGGCGCCTGTTCAGCCAACTTGATCTCTCTAATCCGACCGGGATACGTGGATAGATTGCTCTCACCGGTAACAAGCTTCCCGTCTTCGAGTCTCGCCACTATATGAGTATTCTTCAGCGTAGATGGCACCACCCGCCCACGGATGCTGAGCAAATTACTCGTCTCCTCTATCGCCCGATCGAACCCCCCTTCTATTTGTTCCATTCCCGCGATAATTAAATTACCAAGCGAATGACCTCCCAGTTCCGCTCCACTCCTGAACCTATGCTGAAATACCTTACTCATCTGGGACTCATCATCGGCAAGTGCAATTAGGCAATTCCTGATGTCTCCGGGAGGCAACATATTCATCTCCTCCCGCAATCTCCCCGAACTCCCCCCGTCATCCATGACAGTTACAATAGCCGTAAGGTTGGAAGTATGCTTTTTTAGTCCTTTTAGAAGCACCGAAAGGCCTGTTCCTCCGCCGACAGCCACCACACGTTCACCTTTAGAGAGCAGGCGGTTCTTCCAGATCATATTCGAAGTAGACTCACTGACGGGGCTAATTACAGCAGTAATGGAATTCGCAAGGCGGGCTACGCTCCAAACTAACCCCACAATACCTAACAGGAAAGAAAAACCTGCAACCAAATAATAATATCCAGGCCAAGAGGAGATTGCGTCATAGACAAGCCCCACCCATTTTTTCCCTATCAACAACAAGATAGAGAAACCAAACAAGATAGTGGAGAGAACTGCAGACAATCCCCAACGTTTTACCCTCATGCCCGGATAAAACCACTTTAGTATTTCTTTCCAGTTCATTCTCTACAGTCACTCGTTTGGGACAACATTTACACTAATTACTTCCTCAAAATCACGGAGTTTCTGCAAAAGCTCCCGGCTAACCTTAATCCTAAATTGTCCACCTGACTTTACCAGTAAGTACCTTCCTTTCTTCTCGTCATATAGCTTAAAATAAACTGGAGTATCCCCATCCTCCGCTACGTTACGGAGTTTGGCAAAAGAGTCTTCATTTAGTAAAGTAGCGTTGACTACCAATTCGATTTCTTTCTCGAGCTCAGTCCAAGCATCTTCAACAGAAAAGACCTTGCTGGTAATGAACTGCTGATCTCCGTTTCGTTGTCCTATTTTCGCCTTCACTATTACCACGTTATCATTAACTAACAACGAGCCGGCCTCCTTGAAAACTCCGGGAAAAGCAACTAGCTCTTGTTCACCGTAGCCATCAGAAACCGTAAAAAATGCCATTGGCTCACCTTTTTTAGTATTGATCCGGTTCAACTCACTGATTCTTCCGGCCAGCCAAGCAGAACCATTATTACCAAGTGAAGAAAGATTATCTAAACTGCAACAGGAGAAAGCTTCAATTTCCATCCTCCGCTCTTCGAGAGGATCGCCAGTAATGTATACACCCAAATACTCCTTTTCCATCCTTAACCGCTCCTGACGAGAGAACTTCTCCATGTTCTGTTTAAGTTGTTCATCTTCCTTAAAGCTCACACCTTGGTCGAAAAACGATCTCTGGCCACTCTTCCTCTGGTCAGCTGAAATGCCACCTATTTCAAGTCCTTTCTCCATCTGAGAGAGCAGATACTTTCTTGTACCGAACTCATCAAGAGCACCCACCCTAACTAAGCTTTCAAGCGCTTCTTTGTTAATATTCCCACCAATTTTTTGGCAAAAACCGAAGAAGGACGTATAACCATCATCCCTTAAATCCACGATGGCCTCTGCTGGCTCACTCCCTACGTATTTCACGGCCTCCAAGCCAAAGCGAATATTTCCGCCCGACGTGGGAGCAAACTCTAAAAGACTTTCGTTAACGTCCGGTGGAAGTACATCTATACCCATCTCGTTACAATCTTTGATGTATTTCTCAACTTTATCCTCGTTACCACCTACACTCGTTAACAAGCTAGCCATGTACGCTGCGGGATAATTAGCTTTGAGCCAAGCGGTTGAGTACGAGATTCGTGCATAAGCGGTGGAATGGGATTTATTAAAACCATAGCGGGAGAACTTGTCGATATCAGCAAACAAATTCTCCGCCTTTTTCTTGGGAATGTCGTTTCCCACACAACCCTGAATAAATTTCTCCTTTAATTGCATCATTACTTTCTTCTTTTTTTTGCCAACGGCTACCCGCAATGTATCCGCTTCGGGAAGGGAAAAACCTGCTAACTCCTGAGCCATCTGCATTATTTGCTCCTGGTAAATAGGCAGTCCATAAGTGTCATCTAGAACTTCTTTCAACTCTGGATGGGGATAAGTTACCTCCTGAGCCCCATGCTTTCTCGCAAGATAGTCCTCTGTCATACCACTTTCCAGGGGACCTGGCCGATATAGAGCATTAGCTGCAACAATATCTCCAAATTCTTCCGGCTTCAGCCGTTTCATTAGCCCTTGCATACCCTCACTTTCAAGCTGAAAAACACCAACGGTTTTTCCATCCTGAAGCAAGTTAAAAGTTGCTTCGTCATCGTCGGGGATGTCATCTATAGATAATTCCTTCCCCGTCGTCTCCTTGATAAGACCGAAAGCTTTATCGATGATTGTGAGATTCCTCAAACCCAAGAAATCCATCTTGAGCAAGCCGATATCCTCCAGTACTTCCATATCGTATTGAGTTACGAGTTCCCCGTCACTCAGCCTCTGCAACGGGGCATAATCTGTGAGTCTTCCAGGAGCTATCACTACTCCTGCAGCATGAGTAGAGGCATTTCTCAGTAAACCTTCCAGTTTTTGTGCAATATCGAACAACTTACGGTAGGTTTCGTTGGCCCGATACTTTTCCCCCAACTCGGGAACAGAATCCATTGCTTCAGTTAACGAAGCGCGGGGAGGAATGGCTTTTGCAATTTGATCGGCATCCTCGTAAGGGATATCCAAAACTCTAGCCACATCTCGAATAGCAGACCTAGCCGCCATGGTGTCAAAGGTCGCAATTTGAGAAACATGATCCTCTCCATACTTGTCTATCACGTATTCAATAACTTTATCACGGCCATCCATGCAGAAATCTATATCGATATCGGGCATGCTAACCCGCCCGGGGTTTAGGAATCTTTCAAACAAAAGTTCGTGTTCGAGGGGGTCTATATTGGTTATTCCCAGAGTATAAGCAACCACACTCGAAGCCGCTGACCCCCTACCAGGACCGACCGGGATTCCATTATTTTTCGCAAATTGAATAAAGTCCCGAACAATCAGGAAATAAGTTGGATAACCCATTTCCTCAATGATATTTAACTCGTGATCAATTCTATCTTGAATGCTGTCAGTTAGCTCGCCCCAGCGATCCGCGGCCCCCTTCTCGACCAACTCTCGCAGGTATTGACTTGAAGAATCATACCCATCAGGCACTTCAAATGGAGGGAGTAAGTAATCGTCACCAAAATCTAGATTAACGTTGCAGCGTTCCGCAATCTTGTCCGTATTCTCTAACGCCTCTGGGACGTGAGAAAACCTCTCCCACATCTCTTCTGGTGTCTTTAAGTAATACTCCTCTCCCTCATAGCGCAACCTATCCTCGTCGGTTATCTTCTTGTTTGCCCTGATATTCAATAGAACTTCATGCGCCAACCTGTCTTCGGGTTCCAGATAGTGTACATCGTTAGTGGCAACCAAACCTAGGTCCAGCTCATTAGCTAGAGTAATTAGTTCTTGATTAAGTTCATCCTGCCCCTCGACACCCTGATCCTGAAGCTCAATGAAAAAATCCTCCCTGCCAAATATCTCCGCCAACTTTTTCGCAGCTTCCAGGGCTCCCTCGTAGTCGTTTCTGAGGATCTTTTTGGGCACCTCACCACTCTTACAAGCACTTAAACCTATCAAACCTTCGGAATACTTTCGTAGCAGCTCGTCGTCAGCTCGAGGTTTATAGTAAAACCCCTCAGTAAACGCTCTACTGGAAAGCTTAACGAGATTCTGGTAACCCTTATTATCTTTTGCCAGAACAACCAAGTGATAGTACTTCTCTTCCTTTTGCTGTTTGTTCCCTCGCTTAGTAAAGCGGCTCCCAGGCGCTATGTAAAGTTCGCTCCCAAGAATTGGCTTTATACCTATTTTCTGAGCCTGCTTAAAAAACCTAACCACACCTCTAATGTTGCCATGGTCTGTCAACGCTATAGCCGACATACCTTTTTCTTTTGCCTTCTGCAGCAACCCTTTTATAGTGTTAGTCGAATCCAATAAACTATAATTAGAATGGTTATGAAGGTGAACAAAATCCATGGTCATTCCTTCCATTTAGTTCGAGTATAGATCAATCGTTTTGCCGTTCCGGATAGGTTAATCCTAACTCTTCTCTTGCCAACTTCTCCATGTACCCTATATCGTTCCTTAACTCCAGCCTATCTTCCAGAGAAGATATTTTCTTGTGAAGTTCCTTCCGTTCCTCTCGCAACTCACAAATTTCCTTCTGTAGCTGAAATATCTCCTGAAACCTATTCCAATAGACCCAACCAAGAAACCCTGAAAGAATGATTGCAAGAATGATAACAGCTGAAAGAAACTTCTTTTTCAAGCTAGTGTCACCTTCCGCTTTCTCATTGAGGGAGCACCTACATTTCCTTACGTCTACGCAATCCTTTAAAGTAACTCAGGCAAACACCATTTTGCGGCAAAAATACTACTATTTGGGCCACGTCGCTAGGCTCAGCTGATATTCATCCTCCAATCTAAGCAATTGATTGTATTTACTTATACGGTCACTCCTGGATAAAGAGCCGGATTTAAGCTGAGTCGAGGGTAAACCTGTCGCCAGGTCAGCAATGAAACTATCCTCGGTCTCCCCAGATCGATGAGATATAACAGCAGAGTACCCTGCCCTTAGAGCAGTTCTAACGGCCCTAATTGCCTCCGTCAGTGTACCTATCTGGTTCACTTTTATCAAAATTGAGTTAGCAACGCCGTTTTTGATACCTTTCTGAAGAATTTTAACGTTAGTAACAAATAAATCGTCACCAACTACTTGAATATGGTCACCCAACTTCTCTGTCATCAGTTTCCAGCCATCCCAGTCATCCTGGTCCAAACCATCCTCAATTGAGATTATGGGGAATTTCTCCACCCAGCTTGTGTACATGTCAACCATTTCAGTCGCATTCATCTGCTTTCCACTCATTACGTAATTTCCATTCTTGTAAAATTCACTTGCGGCAGGATCAAGCGCAACAGCTAGATCCTTCCCGGGGGAATATCCAGCGGATGATATAGCCTCAACCAATAACCTTAAGGCCTCTTCCTCTTCATCCAAATCTGGGGCAAAACCCCCTTCATCACCGACCGCCGTAGACATGCCTCTATCGGAAAGTATGCTTTTTAATTTATGAAAGACCTCCGAGCCCATCTGGGCCGCTTCGCCAAAGCATCCTGCACCAATCGGAACTATCATAAACTCCTGGAGATCAAGGTTATTGCCAGCGTGGACTCCGCCGTTTAACACGTTCATCATTGGAATTGGAATCTCGCTGGGGGTAACTCCGGCAATATACTTAAATAATGGTAGGCCTAACTCGTTAGCCGCCGCGCGAGCGCCAGCCAATGAAACAGCCAGTATCGCATTTGCCCCCAGGTTGCTTTTGTCATCCGAACCGTCAAGCTCTATCAACTTCTCGTCGAGTTCCTCCTGCCACAATGGATCATACCCCTCTAGTGCGGGTGAAATCTGCTCGTTGATATTTTCAACTGCTTTTCTCACACCTTTACCACCATATCTTTCAGAGTCGTTGTCACGCAATTCCAGCGCCTCACGTTTACCGGTCGATGCACCAGATGGAACATCGGCCCTGCCCCAAGCACCGTTGTCCAAGATGACTTCCGCCTCTACAGTAGGGTTACCGCGAGAATCTAAAATCTCCCGCCCGACTATTTCGCTAATCTGTGACATAATATCAGCCCTTTTATCTCATTTGATTGGTATTATCAACACCATAGACTCACTTTAGGGAAAAGACATCTTATTATAATCCACGGAGAAGATAAGCTCCAATAAAGTTATTTTCACCGTCAAGACACTCTAACCTTAATTGCAGTGCTTGAATATTT